>JBEBTM010000267.1:0-6373 GCA_040393745.1 Thermogutta terrifontis
TTGGACGTGGGAACGCTTGCGACGCCGGACGACATCCCGGCGTTTGCTGAGTCGGCATGGATGCGGACGATGGATTCGGAACCGACTTTCTTCGACGACGGAAATCACGAACAGAAATGCCGTCAACAGGTTCATGACCTTGCGGCGGCATATTTGTCCGAAATCGACATCACCGGGGAAAAACCGGTCGCCATCGAAAAGCGATTCGAAGTTCCGCTCATCAATCCGTTGACCGGCGAAGACCTCGGTCTTCCGCTGGTCGGCATCGTTGACTTGGTTCTCGACGGCACGGACGGTCCCGTGGTCGTCGACTTCAAGACGGCGGCATCGGCTTCACCCAGTTGCCAAGTGCCGCATGAACTCCAGCTGACGGCATACGCCTATCTGGTTCGTGAAGTCTTCGGTCGGGACGAATCGGCGTTGGAAATTCGGCAGCTCGTGAAAACGAAGACGCCGAAGATCGTCATCCATCGGTTCCCGCCGAGGATCGACGAACATTTTCGGCGGTTCTTCGGCTTGGTTCGTGAGTATCTCGATTGTCTTGATCGAGGCGTGTTCAATTATCGACCTGGTTTCGGTTGCATGTTGTGCGACCATGCCGGAATGTGCACCCTGTCGTGACCGACGCCGTAGGCGTTCGGCTAAACGATTGACTAAAAAATTCAACCCAGTGGAGGATATTATTTTGAGTACGCGAAATGACCTGAACGACCAGTTCGTCCTGGTCGCCATCGGAGCGGGCGTCGTTGGCGGCGTCCTGACCGGCAGCGTGGCGGTCGGCATGTTTGTCGCCCTCGGCATCAGTGCCGTCTACGTCTACAACGGCCTGATCCGGTTCTAAAATCTGTCCAATTTGGACAACCGATACAATTCGTTGGAGCCTCCGCGTGGGGCTCCTTTTTTTAACTCGGATAAAAAGCTATAGCAATTTAGCAAAATGACGCGAATTGAAGCTCGTTCGCAAGACGTTTTTTCATACCGGGAGAGCTTGAGAAAAACGCAAAAATCGGTTAAAATGCTACGAAAAGCGACATTGCTCTCAAACCCGTACTTTCCGGTTTTTCCATGTCTTCATCTCTCTCATCGAATTTGCAGCCCGAGCTTCAGACTCGGTAGCGAATCGACGCTTGATTGACTTTGGGTGAACGCAGCAACTAGCGATGTAACGCAAAGCAAGAAGTGTAAATCGCATGGCAAAAAAAGACGGCTTAACCGAATATCTTCCTCTCTTGGACTCGATCAAGAGCCGGATTCGTCGTGCGCAGGTTCGGGCGACGCTGGCCGCCAACGCGGAAATGCTCCTGCTGTACTGGGACGTTGGCCGGATTGTCGCTGACCGCCAGAAAACCGAAGGGTGGGGAGCTGGAGTCATTCCCAGGTTGGCAGCCGACATCCGCAACGACATGCCGGAGGTCAAGGGATTTTCGGAGCGGAACATTGACCTGATGATTCGTTTTTACCGGGAATATCCCTCGCTCATCGATACGTCACCGGAAAACTCAATTTCGCAAACACTGTATGCGAAATTACCGGAAGCATCGGCAAAGCACTCGATTTCGTCAACATCGCTGGCAAAATTGAATACGGCGGACGAAATTCGGCTGGAGGTTCTTCAGAAATACGCCTTTCTTCTTCCATGGGGCCATCACGTCTTGCTGATGCAGAAGATCAAGGATTTCCCGGTTCGGCTCTGGTATATGAAAGAGTCGGTCGAGCAGGGATGGAGCAATCGGACGCTCGCGGCAATGATCAAGAAGGACACCTACAATCGCCAAGACAAGGCGGTCACGAATTTCTCGCTCACGCTTCCCGCCGTCGAGTCGGAGTTGACGCAGCAGCTTTTGCGGGACCCGTACATCTTCGATTTCCTGACCCTGGAGGAGCCGTTCCACGAAAAGGAACTGGAAAACGCTTTAGCGGTGAACCTCGAAAAGTTCCTGCTGGAGTTGGGCCACGGCTTTGCATTTATGGGTCGGCAGTACCGGCTCGAAGTCAGCGACAGGGATTATTACCTCGACTTGCTGTTCTACCATCTGGATCTGAGGCGGTTCATTGTGATCGAGTTGAAGAAGGGGGAGTTCCAACCGGAGTACGCCGGTAAGGTGAATTTCTACTGCTCGGCCGTGGACGACCTGTTACGCCGCCCCGGTGATGCAGCAACGATCGGCCTGATCCTCTGCCAGGAGAAGGACAAGATCATCGCCGAGTACGCCAGCCGATCGGCGTGTCGGAGCATGAACTGACTCGCACACTCCCGGAACCGTTCCGTTCGGCGTTGCCGTCCATCGAGCAAATCGAGGCGGAGTTCGCCGGACGACTATTGGGGAAACCCGCCAAAAAAGCAACACGCAAAAAGAAGAAAGACGGATCACTGTTTAGCCGTGTGGCAAACGTTATCAATTATTTATGTTAAACGAAACTACGACCAATCGAAAGAACATCCACCTACTCGGTGATTCGGCGATCATGCGGGAATCGACTTTCTCAACGTGATATCGGAACCACTCCTACTTGTCTGATTTTGCCTGTTTTCCGACGGTGATTTGGAAATCTACACGAAAGCATTAACCGCACCGTCCCGCGATGCGGCATCTCCCTCACTAGAGCAGTAAATCATGGCCTTCATTCAACTTGAGAGTGACAATCCGAATCTTTCCTTCCTGATCCGCAAGAATCCGGCATCCGGGATGATCGTCAAGCAACTCCGACAAGGATTGTTGTTCGGTTATTATTCGAAGAACAATCCGATGCAGTTCAACTGCTGGTTCAAGGACCACGATTCCCAGGTCAGCTACGACGCCGACAAGGAATTCGAATTCAACGATGTGACCCGATACAGCGCGGCGACCTTCGTCACCAACTGCTTCGACGAATTTTTTCACGACATCGTTGCCAAGGATCAGGAAAACGATACCGTCGGATTCCAAAACGCGGTTCTCATCAACTGCCTCCGAAGCCGCCCGAAGTTATTCGAAGTCTTCGACCGTTCGTTCCGGGATTTTAAACTGGAATATGAACCGCTGGCGACCGGGTTTTACCGAGTCCACATCCGCACGAACCAGACGTTGCGAAAATTGCTCTGCTTTACCGCCGTCATCGCCCTGATCAACGCAATCCAGAATCGGGAGATGCGTTTCGTCGACGATCGGCTGCTCGTCAAGTACGCGAAATTCATTCAGTACCTCAATGCTCCGTATTTCGTGCGTTATATGTTCAAGGTGCATTTGATTCGTCGCGAGGAAACGTTCGCGCAGGTTCGACCTTTTCTCGAAACGGATACGATCAAATTGTCGATGGGACACAATTTTCTGCAACGACTGCGTTTTGTAGAACGAAACCTGGCCGGGACGTCGATCATCGACGTCGGTTGCGGCGAGGGCCAGTATTTTCGATTCGCCAAAAAGGTTGAAAAGTATTACGCCGTCGACCGCGACGAACAATGCCTCGAACATTCCCGCAACCGCATGAAGAAACTTGGTGCGGAGAACATCGAGCTATTCGAATCGCTCGACGAAATGCCGACGATTCCCGGACGAAAAACACTGCTCCTGACCGAAGTGATCGAACACAATACGCAGGATGAAGCCCTCGAACTGCTCCACCGTTGCCTTCTGCCGGAGACCCGTATTCTCGTAACGACTCCTAACCGCGATTTCAATGTCCATTACAAGAACGACGAGGTGAACGAAGAACAGGACGACGAGAAGGTGGAGCACAATGTCGTCGATGTCGAGGAAGCGACAGCGAAGGACGAGGATTTTCGGCACGAAGGACACCTATTCGAATTCAGCGACGCCGAGTTCCGAGAGTTCATTACGAAAGCGGTCGACGGAACCGGGGCAAACATCCAGTTTTTCAATCTCGGCGACAAGGTCGACGGCGTGACGCCCCAATCGGCGGCGGTGATTGATGTGCCGTAATTTGAAACTAAATGTATGCGAGTGTACGCAAATCATCAATCCAATTCAAGGGAATTGAAAATGCTGGAATGTTGTCAACATGAAAGAGCAACCATGTCGCCTCTGCCATTCGAAAGATATTTGTCCTTCGATTCTTACGATGGACCTTTGGCGGGCTATGCGTTGTGCTCTATCTGCCACAAATGCTTTCACTTCAGAGTGCTGGAATGGGAAACGTACGCGTTTTGCAGGGTCTTCGGCTTCGCGTCCATCGATATGAATTTTGATCGCGTTGAAAAAGATTTGAAACATTGGACGGAGAATACAAAACTTGTCCTTGTCGAAAGAAGAAGCTCAGGTAATGATGATTTGCCTATTCCAGAAACAACAGATTACATTAAACAGATCGAACTTTCCGCCTCGCGGCTTGAATACTCGCACCTTTGCATATCGGAAAGCTATCTCGATAGCGGATACTGGCGGGAAATGAAAGAATCGGACAAGGGTGTAACGGATTGGTGTACTTATCTTGGTGTCGTTTACGATGAGGACAATTTGACCTTTCACTTGGAAAATTTTCACACTGTATAAAGTCGTCTCGACAGGCGGCAAATATCGACTCGATAGACAGCAACGCTGAAAATGCGAGGCAAACCTATGAAATTTCAACTCCACACGATCATCCTGCTTTGCGGCCCCTCCTGTTGCGGAAAGACGTTTTATGCCAAGAACGCCTTGGTTCCCGGACTGCGGGCTTTAGAAAACGGCTTTCGGCTCAACATCCAATACGTTGCCTCGGACGATCTTCGCAAGGATGTTCTGGGCGATCCCGACATGGATTTGCGCGACGCGAAAAATACCTTCCGGCTGAAATTCGCCAGCGAAGCCGCTTTTACGCTCCTAGAACAGCGGGTCGAGCAACTCACATCCTTCCCGATCAACGCCGAATTCGTGATCGTCGACACGACGGCGCTCAACGAGGATTTTCGGGCGAAAATGATCAAGATCGCCCAGCGGAACCACTACAACATCGATTTGGTTCTGTTCGATCTGTCAACCCGCGAGTATTACCGTTACGCCGGGCAGGCCGATTACGTCACGAATCACATCCGTCGGATGCGGACCGAGGTTTTTCCGCACATCGGGACGAACAATTACGGTCAGGTGTTACGAATCAAGGACCGGGAGAATCCACCATCAATTGAGGAAATCGCCGATTTCGATTTGTATCGAAAATGCCACTTCTCCGAAGAGGCCGTGGTCGTCGGTGACTTGCACGGCTGCCTTGAGCCGCTACTCGAAATCGAAAAAGCGGCGAAGGATTTGCCGCTCATCGTGGTCGGTGACGTAATCGATAAAGGCCCCGATTCGCTCGGCATATTGCAGCATCAGAAAAACAACCCGGAAAAATATCCGCTCCATCTGCTGGGCAATCATGAAGGTTACGTCTACCGCTATCTCCGGGGCCAGGCGACCGAGAGTCCGAAGCACGATTATTATACGTCGATCCCGCAGTACGAAAACAATGCCGAGTTCCACGAACTGATCGGCTGGTATTTCGAGACGGCGATTCCTTTCGTGAAAATCCGCGACTCGGTTTACGCAACCCATGCGCCTTGCGAGAACAAATACATCGGCAAGGTCGATTCCGTCTCGATGCGCCCCTGTCTCCGAAGAAATCATCGAGATGGTCCGCAAGGAAGCGAACACATGGTTTCCAAGACACCTTTTCGGTCATGCAGCATTCCAGCGTGTTTTCGAATGCCAGAACAAGATCGGTATCGATACCGGCGGCGTGTACGGGAACACTTTTTCGTTCTACATGGGCGGCAAGGTTCGCGGCGTTCATGCGAAGACGACCTATTCGGAGCACAAATTGCTTGACGTGCCGAGCATGGGTTTCGATCCGGATGAACTGGACGACTTCGAACGGCAGCGGATCGATTATTGTGTCCGTGAGAAAATCAATTTCGTCAGCGGGACCATCGCTCCGACCGCTTCCGATCCGGATCGAATGAAGATCGAGCCGATCGAAACGGCGATTGAAGCGTTCCGTGCGAAGGGCGTTGACGTGATCCACGTCCAGCAAAAATACATGGGTTCCCGCTGTGAAGCCTACATTTCCCGCGACTTGGAGCAGTGCCGCCTGACCAGCCGCAATGGCTATCGAATTAAACGGCTACACGACCGTGACGGCGAGGACATGACCGACCTCGCACCTGTTTACGGGGCGATTCTCGCGCAGCCAAAAATTGTGGCGATTTTCGAGAAATTTCCCGAAGCGGAAATGATCCTGCTCGACGGCGAGTTGATGCCGTGGTATGCGATGGGCAAGGAATTGATCGAAAACCAATACCGTCTGATCGAACGCGCTGCCGCGTCGGAGTTCGAACTGCTCAAGTCGACCGGCTTCGAGGAAGTACTGGCAGAGGAATATGCGCATTCGAATTATGAACTGTTCTGAAAGTACAAAA
>JBEBTM010000268.1:0-6342 GCA_040393745.1 Thermogutta terrifontis
CGTAATTCGCATTCCCGGACACTGCCACCGAGCCCTTTCGAACGATGAAAAATACCAACGCTTTGCAAATCGCGGTCATATTTTGTGTGATCATCATTATTGGCTTGATCATCGGACTTGTCGTCGTCAATCAGGGGAATGACGAACGCAAGGCGGCGCAGAAGAGCGCCGAGGACAAGGCCAAAAGCGCGCAGCAGGAAATGCAAACGGCCAAGCAGGAAGCGTTGCAACTCCGAACCATGATCGGGCACAAGGACGATATCGATCTTCAGTCGATGGAACAGCAGTTCGAAACGGATATGAACCGGGCCCTGAAGGTGAGCGACAGTCCGACCAAGAACTACCGCAACGCGATCGCGAATCTGCAATCCCTGTTGGTCAAGAAGAACGAAGAGCTCGTCAAATTCACCACGGAAAATACGGAACTCAAGGCCGAACTGGGAAGCCTGCACAATCAGTATGAAGAGGTCAAAAAGAAAATCGGCGAAAGCCGGGATAAAGCCTTGGCCGACTTTTTGAGCGAAAAGGACGCCTTGGCCAAGACCACCGAACAGCATCGTGAGGCCGTGGTGGTTCAAACACAGGAAAAGGAGCAGGTTCGAGCCGATGCCGAAAAACAGGTCAAGGCGTTCCAGACGCAAGCGGAAGAAGCCGTTCTCAAGGAACGGAAGTCCAATTTGGTTAACAAAGGTCTGACCGATCAGCTTTCCGACCTCAAACGCGAAATCTTCGACCAGCCCGATGGAAAAATCCTGTCCGTGAACCAGCAGGACGGTACGGTTGTCGTCAATGTCGGCAAAGGTGACGGACTCCGAACCCGGATGACCTTCAGCGTTTATCGGCCCACGATCACGGGTCTTTCCTTCGGGGCCGATCACGAAGAAAACGAAACGAATATTTGCGACATCTGCAAGCGGTCCAAGGCGAATACCGCCACGAAGGCGAGCATCGAAATCATCGAACTTCTGGCCGACCCGCATAAAGCGCGGGCTCGTATCCTCGACGATATGTTGACCGATCCGATCGTTCCCGGCGATGTGATTCACACGCCGATCTGGAAGCCGGGTCAAATTCAACGTTTCGCCCTCGGGGCCGGCATGCGTGTCCAGGGGCTCGGTCGGCGTGACGGGCGTTCGACCACGGGCAGCGATCTGGACCGGATCATGCAGTTGATCAAAGACAATGGTGGTAACGTCGATGCGTACATCAGCGAAGGCGACGAAGAACACCAGAAAGGTGACATCGTCGGTAAAATCACGCAAGATACCACCTTCATCGTCCTTGGCAGCGTCACGGACGAAGACAATCAGGATCAGGCCATCATGAAAGCTCAAGCCGAAATGCTGGAAGAAGCCGATTCCATGGCTGTCAAGCGGATCAGTCTGGGCCAACTTCTAAGCATGATGGGATGGAAGAACGTCACCCCGATTCGCGGCTTCGGCAACTCCCTGATCGAATCCGATCTGGAGATGAAAACCGAATGGCGGCCGAACTCCACGGGAGGGGTCACTTCGCTTTATAAAAAGCATAATGTCGATGCCCGGCTCAGTCCGGCGGATTATCCGCAGCCGCGTTCGACGGGAACCACGTCGAGTCTTTATCAAGGTAATGCGACCTCGGCTCGGTCGACGGGAACGGTCAGCGACCTCTTCCGCCCCCGCCAAGCCGGCGCTACGCCGTCCGGAACAACGGAATGATTTTTGGATGACGTCGGGAACCGGAAGTCTGAATCTTTCCGGCTCCCGACGTCTTTCTCCTCCCTCCATGCACCTGAAACTGTTCGCCTGCGAAATTCTGTTCCGGGAACTTTGTTCGCTCGCCGCCTCTTCGCCGCATCGGATTGATCTGGAGTTTCTGCCCAAAGGCTTGCATGATGTGGGGCGTGAAGCCATGTCGAATCGTCTTGCGGGAGCTATTGCGAAAATCGAAACGGAAAATTCCGGCGCCCCGTATGACGCCATCCTGCTCGGTTACGCCTTGTGCAATGGCGGCATTGTCGGACTCGAAAGTCGCTCGATTCCGCTGGTCGCTCCCCGGGCCCATGATTGCATGACACTGTTCCTCGGCTCCCGGCGGCGCTATCGGGACTATTTTTTTGCCAATCCCGGCACCTATTTCAAGACGACCGGTTGGATCGAACGCGCGGACGGACTCGACCAGAGTTTGCCCGATTCCTTGGCCGAAAAGCTGGGACTCAACCTCACGCACGCCGAACTGGTCCGGCGTTACGGTGAGGAAAACGCCCGTTTTCTTGCGGAAGAACTCACCAAGATGCGGCATTATTCGAAGCTCACGTTCATCGAAACCGGCGTGGAACCGAACGATTCTTTCGAACACCGCACGCAAACCGAAGCCGCTGAAAAGGGACTTTCGTACGAAAAAATTTCCGGCGATCTTTCCCTGCTCCGCCGTCTCGTGACGGGCTCCTGGGATGCCGCCGACTTTCTCGTCGTCCCGCCGGGCCACCGTATCGAATTCTCCTACGACGAAACGATTATTCGTGCCATCCCGGTGGAACTTGAAACAAAGCAATGACGATACGAAAATACAACGACGCCACGGACCGTTTTCTCGTTCTGGAAATCTGGCAAGCCGCGAATCGAGCCGAACATCCGGATTTACCCGAGGCCCACATTGCCAAACAGGGCCGCATTTTCGCGGAACGGCACCTTCCCGCGATGGAGATTTACGTTGACGAGGCGGACGAAATCATTCTCGGTTTCATCGGGCTTCGGGACACTCCTTCGGGCATCCGGATCGGCAATCCTTTCGTATGGCCGACCCACAAAAACCGGGGGATCCGGCAGTGCCTGATTCGTTACGCTTCCGAGATCAAGGGAGCCCGGGAAGCGAAAACGTACGCCGAAAAACCGCCCGTTGTTTCACATATCCAACCCGCCTTTCCGGAAATCGTGCAGCCATTACACGACACGGAAAACCGGCCTTTGGAACCCGTCTCCATGGGGCAATCTTTCGGACCGACCACACACTTTCAGGGCGTGCGAAAAAAAATACGGATTTGCCTGCTCGTCCAAATTGCGTCGTTTTTCATCTCGCTCCTGATCCTATCGGTCCTCTACTATCGTGATCCGGCAGGCGGCGGCAACCTTATGACGGCTGTGATTCTCATGATCGGAACTTACTTCGTCGCCATGCTTTATGGAGCCTGGGTCATTCACTCGGAAAAGTCGTTGCCGCCCGTGCTTCGGTACGGCAGTGCGACGATCATCGTGCTCTTCCTGTACTTGGGGCAACTTGGCCCCACCGGTTCAATGAATGAGTTGGACACCTTCCTTTTCGTTGCGATTGTGCTTTCCATTCCCGTTTGCAGTTTGGTGATCTTGGCGATTTCGAATTATCTACTGGGACGAACAATCAAAAGCCTTCGGATTTGAACATAGTCAAGTGTCGAAACCGGAAACCGCCCGCAATGATCGCCGATGCCCGCGTGACACGGTTTGGGGGGCCGGTTTAATCATAACCCCGGAATATCCAGGTTTTCCTCTTCCGCGATTTGACGCAATTTCGCCAGGGCTCTGGTTTCAATCTGGCGGACCCGCTCCTTGGTCACGCCCATTTCCACGCCCACCTCGTTGAGCGTGAGCGGCTCTTCCACGTTTCCGATGCCGAACCGGCTCACGATGATCTTCTGCTCCCGTTCGTCCAGTCCGCTTAAAAGGTGTCCGATCTGTTGCTGCCGCTCCAAGTGCGAGCGTACCTCGGCTTGTATGTCCGAACGATTGTCCATGGTGGAATCGAAGAACGAATCCTCACTCGCATGGAAGCGGTCATGGTGCTTCTTCTCATCCGGAATGGTTCGGGCATAATTCCGGGTCACGGCCCAGGTGGCGTAAGTGCTGAATCGATTGCCTCGACCGTAGTCGAATTTCTCCACGGCTCGAATCAAGGAAAGATTTCCATCGCTGATCAGTTCGAAGAAATTCGAATACGGTCCGATATGACGCTTTGCGATCGCCACGACGAGTCTGAGGTTCGCCGAAACAATCTCGTTTTTCGTGACCACGGCCTGGTCGTACAGTTTTTCGATCTGTGACATGACCGAGGCTTTCGGGCGGTTCGGATCATGTTTCTCCCGAAGCTTGGACGCCTTGAATTTCACGTAATTCAACCTCCGGAAAAGATGCCGTTCCTGTTCCGCCGTGAGCAAAGGAATTTTGTACAGTCCGGATAAGTACGGTGGCAGTGTCGCTTCATCTTTGGGGTGCAACACCGAAAGGGGCGTCGGCGCCGGCGCGTCGTGGGGCGTATTAAGGGTTTCCCCGGCGGCCGGCTCGGCAACCTCTTCGAAAACAGGGGAATCTCCCGCAGTTTTCGTTTTTACCGGATCGGTCGGGAGACTAGGCGCGGTGAGTCCCAGAAGGATTTTCTCTTGCGAGGGCGACACATGGTGGAATTCGATATTGTCGATGAAACTCAGGTCGAACTGCTCGATCCGCTGGGCTCGGATTTGGCTGATGACACGGTAAATACTGCCGCGCGTACGGTGGTAGTTTCGGGCCAACTGTTCGATACTGGCACCGTGTCGGTAGGCCCGGTAGATATTGTCTCGCGTCTCCTGGGTGAGTGGTGTGTTGCGGTTTGGAAAGAGTGGAATGTCCCGGTTCTCTTCGTCGAACGTTTTGAGCGTGTAGCGGATCGTTTCCACGCTGCGTCCTGTGTAGCGGGCCAGTCGCTTTGCCACCTCGGTCGCGGATAGAGACGCACCCGCCAATCGCCGCGCCGTTTGGATGATTGTCCGCTTTTCCTCCGGTGTAAGTTGGCTGAATTTTTCGCCCCGTTTGACTTGATCCGCGTTGGTTTGCAGGAAAAAATCCACGGATTCCTGGAGAAAACCGACGCGCTTCTTCTTACCGAAGAGAAACCGGCGGGCAATGAGGCCCCGTTTTCGCCATCGGGAAATCGTTTTTCCGGACACATTGAAACGTTCACTGAGTTCCTCGATGCTCCAGACTTTCTCCTTGATTTCGTCCACGTTTACCATCGAGGAATCGTAAAGATCTTCGATGAAAAGCAACAGGTCGTGACGGATTTTCTTGCCGGACATTTTCAGATTCGGATACATCTCGGTTTTGAACTCCGTGATTCCGAAGCATACAAATTCGTAGCTGTATTCATGTTCGGGATCGATCATTCGATAGAGCCGTTCGGCATGCAAGCTCTGTTCGATTTTCCGTTCTCGCGGGGAATAGCGTACCTGCTGGTCTCGAAGTTCCTTCAGGGCACTGAGTTCGTAGTTGCGATGCATGTTTCTGCGGCCGTTTTTTCAAGCCGTCTTGGATGGGATGTTCCGTTATCATTCGAAAAGAAGATAGAGAACAATCGAATAAGGGACGCACCTCTAACAATCTCATGGTCGCAGGGCCGATCATTTCAGTACCGGACGGAAAGCATCGCGGTCGAAAAACAATCTTCAGAGATTCCACTGAAAGGGAATCGCATCGCTATTGGGAAATCTTTCGACCACCCGATTCTGATGATGTTACGATCTGTTTCCGGAAAGAAAAAAGGGCGCCTCAGCGAATTTTGAACATTACCTTTGTTTTGTATGGTGGATTATATCCAGTAATGCGAAAAATATCAAGTAATTGCTATTGTTTTATTGTTTTGTTCAAACGCGGGCCAGCAAATGAGCCACAAAGAAAAAAAGGAAGGGATATTGTGGCTCCCGTCTTGCCAAACCCGAAACGACAGCTATAATCAACTTCAGTCGGTCGGGAAGGCTGCACTGAAGCAAATCGAATTAGGATATGACGGAATTCTTTTCATATTTATTGGTTACGTTTGCGACGGTTGTTCATGGCTAGTTTTTTTGCCGCTCCTTTTCGTAGATCGACGGGTATCGGCAGGACATGGCCAGACGGCCTTTACGATTCTTTTCAAGGCGTTTTTTATTCAGGAAGGTTCCGCATGAGTAAGCGACGACGTCAATGGTGGAAGGGGCCTCATCTCTCGACAGCCGCATGAGATGGCGTTCTAATGACTTCCGGTGGGAGAGGCGTAAAAGGCCTGCTCCGTTATCGACCTGAAAGGGGTCAATCCGGGGAACGGTTTTGGACCGCTCCCCGGTTTTCTTTTTACGGTTTGCTGCTATATTTTTTTATAGACAGTGTTAGCCTTACGCCGGAAAACCGCATGACGACGACACGCCGGGCACGGATCAAGGTTGATAGCATTATAACTTACTGGCGAAAGTTTTGTACGCGCTCGTAGCTCAATTGGATAGAGCATCGGATTTCTAATCCGACGGTTACAGGTTCGAGTCCTGTCGGGCGTATATGTTAATTTTTTCATGGACACTTGGTTTTTTGCCTGAGTGCATGG
>JBEBTM010000269.1:0-6307 GCA_040393745.1 Thermogutta terrifontis
GTCCAGGTCCGGCCGGGCCGCGCGTCCGACGACGAACGGACTTCCCGCTTCATGACCCTGCGGATCGAATCGCCATTCCTCGTAATCGAAGGCGCCCCGGATCAAGTGGCCCGACGAGGCTTCGTAACCGCTGGCCGCCAGCTGCGGCTCGATTTCGCTCCGCTGAAATTCCGACTGGTAGATCATCGCGTCGGCCGGACCGTGCTCTTCGAAGAACCGGCGTTCATAATCGAACATGAATGTCATACAGTTGACCCAGATCATCTTGCAGCCCAGCGACCGCAGCTTCGGGCCCGACAGGATGAACTCGCTGTTACAAAAACCGATGGTCGCCGAGCCTTCGATTCCCGGCACATCTTCCAGTTTTCCGGGATCGACCCGATGCGTCGTGCAACCGATCGCGTCGAGCTTTTCCCGCCAAACAGGATCGTAACCCCAGGTCGGAATAAAATGTACGTCGAGCCCGAACTTCCGCCAGAGCTTCACGGTGTGCCAACATTCGGTATTCGCCCCGCCCATATCGCCGGGATACCCCAACACGAAAATCTTGGTCATGGTCTACTTTGCCTTTCTTGAAAACGGTGATGAAATAAATCAGTTCGCCCGACCTTCGCTCGCACCTTCTCCCCGGCGGACGACCCAAAGAGAATGGCAGTTCTTTTTCGTACCCACAGCGACGATCGAAAGCCGATGATTGCCCGGAGGAACGACCGTAAAAGACGTCGCATCACCGGCCGCTCCGACCTGACCGATCGCGAGACCGTCGATAAAAAAATTCGCGCCAATCGCTTCCTTCTCCGGGATCGCGCTCTCGTTCAGGGCACCGGCGATGCGGACGGTTTCCCGCACGGAAATATCGACCGTCGAATCGGCATGAGCGCTGATCGTCTCGTCGTCCGCAAGCAGGCAAGGAACCTTCACGCGTTTCCCTTCGTAACCGAGTTCACGAGCGAATCCGACTTTACCAAATCCGCTCCGCCGCTTGCCGACGCTTACGCAGCCCAGGTTCACCTCGGGAAGCCGACCCCGGGAGGCGATCCATTCGTCCCAGAAGGCGCTCCCCGCCAGGTCGGGAAAGTGCAGGATGGACGCGAATCCGGCGCAGCATCCGTCGCGATATTCATGATCGTCCGGCCAGTTTTCCGTCGGATAGCCTTTCAAATGAACGCAAAGCCGCTTTTCCACGTCCGGTGCGAATAATTCCGGCCGATAAACCTGGCATATGTGATACAGATATTGATCGTCGTCTTTCCTCCAGCTTCCGTGAGCCCGGTACAGCCGTTCCATCACGCCCGGCCAAGGCGCGCCTTCGATCAGGGCGCCGCGGATGTCCCGACAAACCGGCATCGCTTCCAGGAACGTGTCGATCCCGCCGACCAGCACGCCCGCGTTGAGAATCCCCTGGAAATGCCCCGCCGCACGCCTGCAGGCCTCCCGGAACCATTCGAACGCGCAGGGGTACATCGCCCCGAGACCGTCGGTGTTGTACACGATTTTCCCCTCGTTGATCGCGTTGAATTTGGCCAGCATCAAAGGGAGCGGATCGAGAAAGGCGATGTCGCGCGCATCCAGGATAAACGCGAATCGCTTCCCGCTCTCACGAAATCGCCGAAGCGTCGACATCATGCGTTCGATTTTATGGTGATAAAACCCCCGCCACGTCAAACCTTCGTCGAGAAAGATCACGTCGATCCCCTGGTTCGCCGCCGTCGAACGCATGAGCGAGGAATAGCCGTGTTTCGGCCCGTACGTATCCACGGAAAGAAAAACCGTGTTTTCCGGCGTCGCAAGTTCGTGGACCGATTCTTCGCGGCAAAGCCATACGGAATGACAGTGGCTCGCATCGCCGCCCGTTTTCACGTTCAGTTCGTATTTCCCGGGCGGAATCACGATGTCCCGCGTCACGTCCCAAGGTCCTACGCATTGACCGAGCCGCCAGTCGCCCACGTGAAACTCGACCGGATGTTCCCGGAAAAGACGCGACGCCGAAGCGCTCAGCGTTCCGAGGAGACGCAGCGGTCTTTTCGTTTCAATATGAAGCAGGGATGGACCGTGCGCGCTGATCGCCTCCCAGTCGTCGTATTCCGGCGCAGGAAACACGTTCAAGTCGTTGTGGCCGAGACTCCCGTCCAACCCGATTTCACCGTAGGCGACCGTACCCTCAATGGAATGAAATAAAGAATTGTTCATAATTGCTGTGGTGAATGATGTGTGTCGAATGTGATTGAAACGTTTTATAGACCCGCGAATAAATTTTGGCCCGGATTTTGCGCCCGCCGACTCGCGGGTCGCGGCTTCCTCAGGCTTCGCTGCGCTCCGCACGGTCGCCGCTCGTTCAAATTTTATTCACAGATCAGTAGATTTCCGGTTGTTTTCCGGCGAAAGCCCTAGGACGATCGCTTTTCACGGTCTTCGAATTCCAGGACTTTCGCCAGGTAATCGTTTTGCCAGCCGATCTCGAAGGTCGCCTGTTCCAAAACCGGCCGAAAGCAATCGCTGTTTTGATAAACTTTCAAGGGAACCGAGGAAAGATGCCTCTCCCCTCTAAATCGACGGTAGAGCAGGAAGGGGAGCGTGTCGTCACCCAGTGCGTTGACGAACGACAACCCTTTCGCCCTGAACCGCTTGTAGAGTTCCTGGTCTTCCCATCCGGAAAGGGGAGGGTAACCGCCGACGCTCCAGAACAGCTCTTTCGTAAAGGCGTTGTTCGGGTGGCCTTCGATGCCGTAATATTTTTTGCGGATATCTCCGTTGTCGACCGATTCGTAAAAATAATCGGCCGCGGACCAAGTCGCCCCTCGTTCGAAATTCCTGGCGTGCGTTTCGAGCCACCAAGGGAGATAAATATCGTCGTCATCCGCGACGACGAAAATATCCGTATCGGGAGAGGCGAGTGAAAAGCTGGCGTTACGTTTTTCGCCGATCGAAGCGAACCGGCGCGGAATGGAAACGATTTGCCAGTTCTCACCGCGAAGATCGCCGTACTGCCCCGCGTCGTCCAGGACGAGCAGTTCGCAGTGCGACTTCGGATAACTCTGCCGCTGGAACGATTCGATCAGTTCCCCGAGCAGGTGTGGACGATTGTAAGTGCAGCAGCAGACGGATAATTTCAGCATGGTATTTCATTTGAAGGAGGTTTGACGGATCGACTTTCGTTCATGCCCGGTTCCAAGGAAGGAAAAACGACTCTCGCGAACAGCAGGCTCTGTTCGCCTCGCCGATCCTTCGATCAACGATGAGGTCGATCGGATCGGTTCGCATTGGCCTGAATCCGGGACCAGATCGCTTGCATGTGCTTTGTTCGATCCCGGTCGGAATACATCATGTAATGCCGGATATATTGTCCGTAACGGCCCTGCATCCGGTAATAATTCATCAGGAGCTTGTGGCAGTCGCCGTACTTCGGCAGCACATAATGCCAAAGCGCCAACTGGGTGGGCGGCCAGTTCCATCGCGTTTCCTCGTGCTTATCCGTTACCTGATCCCACGCTTCGAGAAAGCGGCGCGTTTTCGGATCGTTCCGCATGAAAATGACGCCGGAATTCGGATGTTTCGGATGCCAGCGTTCCTCTTCACCGGCGATGTCCTGCGCCATCATGATCACTTTGCCGTCCATACACGGAATCAGTTCCTCTTCTATCGTAAGTTCATGCGAATAGAACACGGCGTCCGCGTCGAGAAAGAGCAGATAATCGCAAGTATGAAGCTCTTCGAGGATCGTGGGAATCTTCTGCCAGACGACATGCCGGTCCCGTCGCGGCTCCTTCCGGGAGAGGACGTATTCGTAACCGTGACGCTCGCAGTAGACGCGGCATATCTTTTCACTCCATGCGAAATACTCGAATTCACCGTACATATATTGAACGATTTTTATTTGGGGGGCATTCTGTTTCATAGGTATTGCCTTTTAGCGTTTGTTCTCGAACTCCATCACAATCCGGTTGACGATACGTCATTCCGCCAAATCCTTGTGAACCACGAATAGCTCTTCCGGACGTGTCGTTTTTTCGCCGGGCGACATGACGTGATGACGGTCCCAGGTGTTGTGCCCGGTGTACAATCTGATATAAACTCCCGGATCATTATCGATCGCGAGAACCTTCTTCGACTTCTTCCAAAGGTCCAGGAAGGCGCTGTCTTCGGACCTGCGCCAACTCGGGTAGCGATACTCGCCCACCGGATGCAGGATCGTCCCGTCGATCCCTTGCCGAAAAGTGACCAGACGGCATTCGCCGGTTTGGGTGTCGTAACGAAGCTGGTTTTTCAGAAGTACGGCGTGTCCGGCCGCGTAAGCGTCGACTTGTAACGCGATCCGGTCCGGCCGGCTCCAATCATCGTCGTCCCACTGGATGACCAACGGCGTCTCGACATGATCCAGCGCGATGTTGCGCAAATCGCCGAGCGTTCGTTCCGCTTCGAACGGCAGCAGGAGTTCGCGGATGCGCGGATGTTCAAACTCGACCGGATTGCCATCGTTGACGATCAACAAACGCGCCGCACCGTAGGTTTGCTTCAGAAAGGACCGGATCGACATCATCACATACCGGCGACGTTCCAAGTTCCGCGTGATCATGACGGCCGTTACGTCGAGATTGTCGTTTTGCATATTCGTGGTTCCTTGCATTGGGTGGGCGTTGAATTCGACGGGATCAATTCACTTCGAATTCATGGGGTTTCAGATTTTTTTCGGCCGACTCCCGGGCCAACAGGATCGCATCGTCCATGTCGATATAGCGGTAAAGCCCGAGTCGCCCGCCGGGAATGACGTCCTTCGGAAGCATCCGGCGGTATTCGTCGTATCGTTGCCGGTTGGCCGCATCCGCGACGGGATAACACGCTTCGCCCGACCGACCCGGATATTCACGGGTCAGAATGGTGTCCTTGTCGTTATCCGGTTCACACTCTGGAGTGGACAAGTGCCGATGCTCCGTCAGGCGGGTAAACGCCGTCGTGGAGTCCGTATGATTCATCACCGACACCCCTTGGTAATCCCGGCAGGAGGAAACCGTTTCATGTTCAAAGCGGACATGAATGTAGTCCAGCCGTCCAAGCTCATGGCCGAAATAAGCATCTAAAGGGCCGGTATAAAGACAACGCTTCGCGATCCGGCGCCAATTGCCGATCGTCGCCAGGGGCGTTTCCAGGAGTATGTCGATCCCTTCCAACATCCTTTGAATCATTCGCGTATGGGACGGAATCAACAGGACAATCGGATCATGATAGTATTCGTCGGAATAATTCATCCTGATCGGAATCCGCTTGGCATAATCGACCGGAAGCTCCCTGGGGTCTTTTCCCCAATGCTTTTTTGTGTAGTCCCGGTAAAACACCTCGTAAATCCTGCGCCCGACCTTCGAAAGGAGATAATCTTCAAAATTGCCCGGAGCCTCGGTGGCGATGCGGTTCTCTTCGATGTAACGACATGCCTCTTGCGGGGTCGTGATGCCGAACAATT
Organism: Thermogutta terrifontis; assembly: GCA_040393745.1. GTDB lineage: Bacteria > Planctomycetota > Planctomycetia > Pirellulales > Thermoguttaceae > WRKP01. The sequence goes on from JBEBTM010000269.1 coordinate 5,456, forward strand.
GCTGAAACGTTTCCAGGTTGACCGGGAAGGAGTAAACGCGATTATCGTGTTTGACACGTACACGGTGCCGGTAAGGATACCATTCGGTAAAACGTTTGAGGAATTCGACGACGGATCGGTCGTGCGTGTGAAAAACGTGCGGTCCGTAAAGGTGGACGTTAATCCCCGCGATAAGCCGATCATGGATCATACCGCCGACATTCCGGCGTTGATCGACGACCAGGACCTTTTTGCCCGCATCGGCCATGCAGCGGGCGAAAGTCGCGCCGTAAATCCCCGCTCCGGCAACAAGATAATCATACATCGCTTTGCCTCTTGGATATTGTTCGATGGTGAAAACGTTCGGTGGTCGTCGTGTTAATACTTGTACGCACAATATTTCAAATCTTGTGAACTACATTCCGTTACGGCTCGACGGTTTTTCCGAAACGCCGGGAAATCTCGTCGTCGTACACCTCGTTACGATCGTACCTGTTAAAATAGTTTTCATCGCAGGGCACAGCCCCGTTGTAGCGAGGCCGGGCGGCCTTGACCTCCCAAAAATCCTGCCAGGAACGGAGAAGGTAATGGTTGATCCGGATCGTTTCCGTCGAGATGTCGTGGCACATCCATTGGACCTGACGTCGGTTTTCATCAACGGTGACACCCTCGCGACAGGGGAAGTGATGGACGTCATACAGTTTATCCAAGTCCACCCGTTCCGGCCGGACGACGCTCTTGACGTAACAATTCCAATCCCAGTTTTGCTCGCCTCGCCACAGCAAATGGTTGACCTGCGTCGGAGGCCGCCGGACATGCCCGCTCGTTCCGAACGAAGTCCAGTTGACGGCCAGTCCGCTGAATTCCTCGTAT
>JBEBTM010000270.1:0-6299 GCA_040393745.1 Thermogutta terrifontis
CCCGGCGCCGTATTTTTAATCTTCCGTGCGCTGCACTTTCAAACTGCCGTTCACAAGGCGCGCTTCGCGGCTAAAACGCAAGCGGATCGCAAAACGGGTATGAAACATATGAACGGAAGCCTTATGTTCGCTCGCCGACTCTCGCGGCATCCCTTACGGAATGTCAATAGTCAGGTTGAACGGCACTTTGTTGCCCTTTTTCATTTCCATGCCATACTGAACCGAGAACATGATCAGGTTGTCTTGCGACCAGTAGCCGCTATGCCAGGACGTCAGTCGGTTTGAATATTTCAGCGAACCGACTCCCAGCGATTCGAAATCGAACATGATCGGGTTCTGGTTGACCATGGCACGTTCTTTTCCGTTATGGAAACGCAGCGGCGCCAGAATCAGTATTCCCGGGGGTAATTCTTCCGTTAGATTCCATTCATAATCCATCCGAACGGAGGTCGGCTCGCAGGTAACGACAAGAGACGGTTCGGAAAACTTGTCCTTTCCTTGCACAAAACGAAAAACATTTCCTCGCCTCTCGACATGGACATCCTTGAGTTCGTTCTGTGTACTTAAATCCTTCCCCCCGGCATGAAAGCTCCATCGCTCAAGCTCGAATAATCGTTTTTTCGATCGGACCGAGTAAATGCTCGGAATTCGACCGTTCTTCAGCATGATGATACCATAAACGCCGTTTTCGAAGCGAAATGCGACATCAGCCGGTTTGACACCCGGGGCGATTTCGGCAAGATCGACGGAAGCCTCGTTCCCGGACGAATTCATTTGCCCCGCGGAAACCGCCGCCAGAAAGGCGTGCCCCGGCTCTTTATCCGCGGGGAGAAAATCAATGGCGTCGATCGTCTTGTCCGGATGGGGATTCTCCCATTCGAAAAGCAGCAAACCGGTTTTTTCCGAGGGGTCCGTCCAGGCAAGTCGCGCACGGGGAAGGTAAACCTTTCCGGCAAGCACCGTCTCGATTTTTTTGCAGTCGACGGTGTCGACTCCCGAGCGTATCGGAATGTCGATATAAGGATTGACCATTCCGGGAATCCAGTCTTTTCGTTCCTCATACCAGACTCGTATTGTAAATCCACGGGCTCCGTCCGACGATCCGTACAGAAACGCCAATCGCTCCACACGCCGTTTGACGGGAATGTCCTTGACTTCTTTGTCCAGGGACAGCATCGTTTTACCCCGACCGTTTTTCGAATCGCCGGGATCGAAAAGGACGCCTTTCCATTGCCGGAGCCCTTCCGGTAAATCCTCGAACCCGGCAAGAGGCTCGATGTTTTCGGATGTTTTATTCAAGGCGATCGGTTCGTATCGATATTGCGATGCGATTTTATCGGGATCGAGCGATATGGTTGAGCCGGGTTGAAGACGAACACCCAGATTCGTCGCCATCGTGGACAGGATTCTTCCCGTCTCGGACACGGGATAATCCAAGAGTCGAAGCGTACTCAAAACGATTCGTCCTTTTCCCATTTTCGCTTCGGAAAGATAAGCCGGGTAAAGCCAGGGAGTTATCGTTTCACCCGCTAAAACGAAGTGCCCCGTATGGTTCGAAGCGGGAGCTTGTGTTTTGGACAAGTCCCTTGCAGTCACGTGACGATTTTCTATGGTGAGTTTACCGGCCGTCCAGAAAAAATCGCCGTGACTCAATCCGGCCAGAATGTCGAAGTTCCCGAGGAGGTAGGCGCGGTCGTGGGCCGCTTCGTCGATCCTGATCTCGCTTTCCAGGAGGGAATCGATCGCCTCTTTGTTTTTCGAATGTATATTCGGCAGGAAAACCGTTCCGCCGTGTCGAACCCAGTTCCGGAGATCCTCATGGGAGATCGTGGAAAGTTTTTCGGCATCCAGAATCAGGACGTAATAGCGATCAAGGGATTTCGTGTCCTCCAAGCGTGTCGCGGTCAAGCCGGTTTTTCCGAGCAGGGCGTTGACGAAGACATCCCTTCCGATCACGGCCGACGGACGATATTCGAAACCTCCGGGCTCGCTCAAAAGATTGGAGAGCAGTCGATCTGCCGCGGGATCATGTCCCAGGGTACGGGAAAGATTCATTTGCACGAAAACGACGCTCCCGGCGCCGACCGCTGCTTCGATCAATCCGGACTCTTCCGGCTTGATCCCGGAGCCGCTCCGCGTGTAGATTCGAAAGTTTCCCCGGCGAGGCAAGCGAACGCCCTTGAAGCAAACGAGCAAATCCTCATCCATCGTGTTCCAGAATCGCAGGTCTTCGCTGGTCAGCCCCTTCAGTATTCCGTTGCCGTACGTGTCGAAAGCGACGGCGTCGTGCGATAATTCCTCTCCTTCGGCGACTTCCAATTGAAGGGATGTAAAATCCGGAACCGACCGGTGATCCAAAACGAGGACCCGACCGCCGGTTTCAAGCTTGCTTCGCAGCAAGGGAAAATCTTCCGTCGTCAAAGCATCGGCTCCGACGAGCAATATTTCATCGTTTTCACCGAACCATTGAGTAAGACGGTCGATGCTTTCGAAGGCAACTTGACGGGATTGGAGAAACTCGTTGACCGTGTTTTTCGGATCGTACAGTCGAAGCGTTTTTCCTTCGGCGATTTTCCAATCCGGTTGGACGAACACGGAAACTTCATCCCAATCGTGATACCATGCTCCCGAATCAGCGCGAACGTCGATCAGGACGTCAAGTCGTCGGTCTTTCCCGGTCGTTTCAAGCGGATCGAATTCGAAACGAATTTCCTCTTGAGCCCCCGGCACCACGTCGGTTTTTCGGATCGTTTTTCGAGCGATGATCCGATCGTTTTCCTTGAGGGTCAGACCGATTTCGATATTTTCGGCGAGCATGGAGGAATTAAAGAGTTCATACTTCAGAACGATGGGCTCTTTTTCAACGAAACGAAAACGATAATCCGCCGGAAACAAGGCGATCGGAAAGAGGGAATGTGTCACGCCCATGCTGACGTGTCCGAGAAAAGACGCGACCCCGGCCTTTCGTGCAAAACGGATCATGTGTTTACGGACAAGACGATGTTGCAAATATTCATGGTCGTTTTTTCCGAAAGGAAAATAGGTCGATTCGCCTCCCAAACCCGGTTTCGCCTCTCCGTGAGTATACATCGTTTCGCTGAAGAGAACCGGTCGATTGCCCGCATGTTGAAGTGGCTTGGGGCGACCGTCGCGACTTTCCGTCCAAACCGAGGGAGATTCACCGTCCGGGATACGTACATAAAAAACGTAATCCTTTCGATAATATGGGCGTTTTTCCGGATGCATGAACCAATAGGTTTCCAAGTTCGGTTCACAACCGCCGTGGACGTCGAGGATTTTGGCTCCCGGGCCAAGGGGAAAAGGATGCGATCCGCTGACGGTCACGGGACGGGTCGGATCGAATTGATTGATCCGTTCCATTAACTCCCCCATTCGTTCGGCTTCGCCGGGACCTCGAAAGCTCACTTCGTTGCCGATGTCCCAAAAGACGATCGAGGGGTGATTGGCGCGTAATTTCCAAACATTGTAAAACTCTTCATAAAGGTTGTCGAAGATCCGGGTATCCTGGTACGCAAATCGCTCGCCCCCGTGGGCGTTGTGGGAAAGGTTTTCCCCTTTGATGCAAATGCCGAGTTCGTCGGCCATGTGATTTTCCCCGATGCCGGAAATGAATTCCGCGGCATCGTGAAAACGATGGCGAATCAAGGTTTGCGGATTTCCTTGGAAAGGCCAAAGTTGCTGCCCGACCATGGTATGACTGAATCCGTTGAAATGAAATCGTTCTCCGTTAAGCGTAAAATGCGACCCGTCAATTTCGATTTCACGAAATCCGAAACGTTCCCGATAGACATCCAACACTTTGTCGCCGCGATTTTTGATCGTCAATCGCAGTTCATAGAGGTTCGGGGTATCCGGACTCCATCGCAGCGCATCACTCCATTTTTTCTTCAACGTCACGGCGTTGTCGCCCGGCTGCAATGTCAGGGGTTGGACGGGAAATTCGAAAACCTTTTCGCCCTTTCGATAAATTTCAACCAAGAGACTGATATTTCCCGGTTTATTGGCGGTATTTTCAATTTTCGCATCGATGACGATCTCCCCGCCCTCTTTGACGCTCGTTCTGATCGCCGTCGAGGAAACATGCGCAATCGGGAGCCCCAGCAACTCGGGATTGCAACTCAATCGCGGATTCCCGTCGCCCGGAAAATGCCCGACAGCCGTAATCAAGGACTTGGGCGGCGCCGTGTATGTACCGGGCTCCGGTATTTTCGTGCCGGGAAGTAGCGCCTCGATGAAATCGGTGATCCCGATCGCCAGTTCGAAAGTATCGCCCGGTCGAAGTGTTTTCGGCAATGCCAATCGCGCCGGCGTTTCCCAAAGACGTTTCACGCCGAGATGTTTGCCGTCGACAAAAACGTCCACTTTCCATCGAACTGCGGGGATTTCAAGATAGAAACAATGATGCTCCCATTCGGACGGTATCCGAATTTTCGTTCGTACCCACATGAAATGGGATTTCGATTTTTTACGATCGTATCCGACCGTCGCGCCTGAAACTTTTTCCCAGTCGGTTTCGGGGATCGGTCCCAATTCGACCCCTTCACCCCCGTAGGCACGTTCCCAACCTTTGTCGACACGGAGAACTTCCGGACGGTTTACGTTCCAAATATTCGGATCGGCGTAATCGAGATAAGGATGGGACTTTTCTTTTTCATCCTCGAGTCGGAAAACCGTTTTCCACCGTTTCGGTGGAAGCTCCGGTTCGATATCGGACTTCTGACGCGGCGACAGGGTGATTTCCTTGCGGAACGTCTTTATCGGCGATTGGAAGTAATCCGTACTTTCCGCTTGAAACACGAGGTTCAGCGTCGCATCGGAACGGTTGTGTAAACGAAGTTTTCGGGCTCCATCCAGTTTTTCCACATGGACGACCTCGGCCAGTCGGGCGGGTCGCAATCGGATTCGACCGAAGGCGTTTCGATAATAGGAGCGAAGATCCCTCGCGACGAACTCGATTGAGACGGATTTCCCCAAAGCGATTTCCGGAAAAAACCATATCCGTTCCATACCTTCCCAGGTTCCGCCGATGCTGAGCGAAGAAACTTCTTCCCGGTTGATTTTCACCGAAGACAGGGCCGAGCCGCCATCGACTTCGAGGACCACCCCGTAAGGTTCGGATTTCGCCGGAACCTCGACGGTGACGGTCCATGTACGATCTTTGCCGATTTCATCAATCGGTGATTTTCGATTCCGGTCAAAAACCTGCGAAAAGGTCAGGCCGTCATCGCGTACGGCAAGATGCGTTATATCCTCATGCCAGGTCGGCGCAACGCGTTGCCGAATCAAACGTTCCTCCCCGTGAAGGGGAATTGCGATCCACAAAATAAGACAAACGATTCCGGAAAGTGTTTTCATGTCTGATTTGTTACTCCGTGGTGCAATATAATGTGATCACCGGCGGTAAACGGTACTTCGAATTACGCCGATCTTCCTCCTTCGTTTGCCGGAATTCCCACAGGCAAACGTGAAAAACGTAGCCCCATAATTTAAAGATCGCCAATCGGTCGTCAAAACTCTTATATTCCAGTACCGTGAAGAAATCGACATGATTGGTTGTTCCCTTCACCGGAACCCGATAGACGACATCCGTGATCGACTCCTTGAACAGTTTGTCGGTCATGTGTCTCGGTTTGATCGTCAGCACGTCCAAGTCCAAGCGTTCAAGAAGTTCGCCTGGAAGCCGGTTTCGGAAAAAAGCCTTTGCCAGCCGTTTCGCCTGAAAGGTTTCCGTGGCTGTAATATTGGAGAGGCCGATCATGGGTCATCGATAGGCCATCCAGCCTTCTCTGGCGGCGACAGCGGCGGGGCTTTGGACGGCCTCGATTTCTTCCCGCTCATCCGTTCGTTGTAGCAAAAACGCTCGAAAAAAACAAGAACCGAAATCCGATGAAAACAGCGTGTAAGCGGTGAAAAACAGCGTTTGACACCAATGAGCCAATCTTCGACAATTTCAATGGCTTTCGGATCACCACTGATCAGTTCCAGTTGTTTCAGCGGAACCGCCAGCTTCGCTTATTGTTTCTTGCTCGTTTTTTTCGCCGTCTTTTTTGCGCGGCATCCCGAAGCCGCTCTCACACCACACAGGGCCGTTTCGGGGTGGACGTTCGTCGATCTCGTCCGGAGTCCACCATAACTCACTCCGCCATCTTCATTTGCGTTGTTTCCTTTGGGGCCGACCTGAGAGCCCCGTGGCGTCAAGGTCCGACGTCGCAGCCCCCAAATGGAAATCTGGGTATATACTTTACTCCACCTGAAATTTCGTTAAACTAGGCGGGTAT
>JBEBTM010000271.1:0-6295 GCA_040393745.1 Thermogutta terrifontis
CGAGGAAAACACGATGGAGACACAGTCGAAGAAAAGATACAGGGCGATGAACCGAATGAGAATAATCGTCACATCACGAATGACTTCGAATTCCTCTTGCGGCGTATACCAGGCGAAAGCGGCCAGGAGCACATCGGGAATCGCGAGGAAAATCGCGCCGAGAATGCCCGTATAGGCGACGCCGAGAATCGTCGCCGTAATCGTCGCCCGGCGGGCCAGATCGGGCCGGTTGTCTCCGAGTTGGTTGCCGACCATGGACGTGACGACAATGCCGACGCCGACCAGCGGTATAAAGGAAAAAGAATTGATTGTAAAGGCGATCGTCGTTGCCGCTCCTTCCGTTTTGCCGAGCCCGCCGATGATCATGATGAAGATGGCGAACGTGATCGTGTCGACGAACGTGTACGAACTGCTTGGCGTACCGAAATAAAGCAAACGGCGAAGCAGCGGGAAGTCGGGTCGCATCCCGCCGAAAACGTTAAACCGCTTTTCTTCGGCGTCGGTCATGAACATCAGGACGATATAGAGCGCGAAGCGAACCCACTGCGACACCATCGTGGCAATGGCGGCTCCGGCGAGCCCCCATTCGGGAAAGCCCCATTTGCCGAAAATCAGGATGTAATCCAAGACGACGTTCAGGGCGACGCAGAACAGGTTGACGACCATTTCGACCCGCATTTTCCCGCGTCCCCGAAAGAACGCCGCCGCGGCTTCACCGCCCACCGAAGCCGTCGCGCCCCAAAGGAGGATGCCGAAATATTGCTTTTCCAAAACGACGAGGTTCTCGTGATGGTCGAAAAGTACGAAAATATTCTGCAAAAACGGTTGCAGTAAAAACAGGATCGGCATGGTCAACACGCCGATCCAGATGCCCTGCCAGACCACGGGCCCGATGTGCCGGTCGTTGCCGCTACCGTTGTACTGGGCTACGAACGTCGTGGCGAACATGGCGATCGCGGCGGGGATCGCGATAGACGACCAGAACAACATGCCGCCTTGCATGGAGGCGGTCAGCGCATCGGGACTCACCGCCATGAGGAAGAGCCGGTCCGTGAAGTTCATCAGGGAGATCGAACCGCTCGAAATGATGATCGGAATGGCCAAACGCAGAACGTCGAACCCGCCGCAGGGACGGGTCCACCAGTTTTCTGTTTTGATTTTTTCGGTTGTTTGAACGTCCATGTTTATTATACCTTACGCCTCGATAAATACGACTTTTGGTCGACACGATTTCGAGTATTTCCATTTTCCAAAATACTTGCCTTGCCGGAAAAGGGCACCCCGTCGATGTATCCGGAAATTATACTTCCGGTTCTTGTTCGTTATCCATGTTGTCATTTTCCCGGACCAACTTTCGCATCACCCGGTATGCTTCGAAAACGAGCCAACAGGCGAGCAGGAACATGCCCAGGCCGCAGAACAATAAAGCGAACTTGGGTGACGTGACCGAGCCGTCCTTGCCGATCGGGAACAGGAAGCTGTTCCGGCCCAGGCAAATCTGGTAGAGGAGGCCCCAGAGCGGAATGACCATCATGATGATCGCCGGGAGAAGCAAGTACAGTGCGGGCGTTTTTCGTCGCAACAAATACACGCTACCGATCAGCAGGGTCAGTCCGGCGACAATCTGGTTTCCGGCCCCGAAGAGCGGCCAGAGAATCATCCCGCCGGTGCCGTAATCGGCCGCGGGACCCGCCTTGCAGAGTGCCAGCGCCCCGCCGAGGAAGAGCCCCACACCCGCGGCGATGTAGCGGTTGCCCAACGGTTTGAATCGAACCGCTTCACCGACTTCATGGAGAACGTACCGAAAAAGGCGGAGTACGCTGTCGATGGTCGTGGCCGCGAAACAGGCGATCAAAATAGCGATGATTCCCTGGGACGCCTTTTCCGGGATTCCGATCCGGGCGATGAAATTCCCGCCGCCTTCGATGAACACGCCGACCTGCTCGCCCAGATTCACCTCCGACGCCTTGCGGTTGTAACGTAAATTCCAGGCGTCGCGTCCGTAGATCGTTTCGGGGACCGAAGCGAGTCGGGCCGCAAGTTCGTCGGGCCTCGGATTCGGCGACTGCTCGACATACGTGAGGGCGTCTTCCGGGGTTGCGACGGTGTCGGCGGCTTTCGAGCCCGTGGCTTCCGCCGACGTTCGGACGTTCTTCACCCCCAAGGCGAGCCCCGCCGTGCAGGAGAGGATAACCAATACTGCGAGCGTAGCCTCAAGGAGCATGCCGCCGTAAGCGATGAATCGGGCATCCTTGGCCGAGGCAACCTGTTTGCTCGTCGTTCCGCTGCAAACGAGCCCGTGAAAACCGCTCACGGCACCGCAGGCGACGGTGATGAACAGGAACGGCAGGATGGGCATCGAACCGTTTTCCTTCGCTTCGGATATCCGCAACGCCGGGGCCACTTCGACGATGTCCGCACCGCCGGATATTCCCGCAACGAGAATGCCCGCGACGATCAGTGTCATCGTGATATAAAGGACCAGGCTGTTGATATAATCCCTCGGTTGGAGCAGGAGCCAGACGGGCAGAACCGAAGCGAAGTAGCAATAAATCAGGATGACCCAACTCCAGAGCATGGTCGCGTTGAGCATCGGGTGCACGTCGCGCAGGTCCGGCATGGCGAGCGTCAATGCGGGCCATTCGGACACGGCGAAAATGAACCCGAACAGGATCGCCACGGCAATCGTGGACGCGATTTTCAAGGAAACCCCGAATCGCCGCGTGGACAAACCGAGGCCCACGGCGATGGGAATGGCCATGACCGACGGGACGACCGACTGCGGGTAATCCTTGAACGTCGTGGCGATCACGTTGGCAAAGACCGCAATGACAATCGCCAACAGGAAACAGAGCATGAGCAAAAGCAGCAGTTTCGCCGAGGGGGAAATGACCCGCCCGGCAATGTCACCGAGGGATTTTCCCCGGTTTCGCAAGGACATGACCAGGGCCGTGAAATCATGCACGGCTCCGATGAAAATACTGCCGATGACGACCCAGAGCAGCGCGGGGAGCCAGCCCCACATCACGGCCACGGCCGCACCCACGATGGGGCCCGTCCCGGCGATAGACGTGAAATGGTGTCCGAAAATAACGTAACGATTGGTCGGCACGAAGTCGACGCCGTCTTCCTGTTCCACGCTGGGGACGGGTTCGTCGTCTTGAAGCCGAAAGATCTTCCGGGCCAGGAATTTACCGTACGTATTGTAAGCGACAATGAAGCCGGCGAACGAAGCGAGGGCGATGAGGAGCGTGGACATGTTAATGCTATTGCTTCAGGTTTTAACGAGGTTGGACTCCGACCCAATTCGAGTTTCCGCTCGGCGAGTTAACCCGCAAAATAGTCGCTTCGCTCCTGATTTTGCTAAAAGTCGACTCAATGAATCAAGTTCCAGGGTGTAAGTTACTAAGCTGTTCCAGCGACGTGAGGGCCGATTGTCGCTGTTCTTTCAAGTCGACGAGCGATTGTCGCTCTTTTTCGACAACCGCGGCGGGGGCCTTGTCGGCAAAACCGCCGTCGAATTTCGCTTCTTTACCTTTGATGAAACCGTCAAGCTTGACAATTTCCTTTTCGAGTTTGGCCATCTCGGCTTTGACGTCGATGAGTTCGGAAATGTCGACATACACGTCCATGCCCGTCAGCGGCACCGCGGCGGACAAGGCCGGAGCTTTCACCGCCTCGCCCCAAGCCGTGGCCTTCGCTTTAGCCATCGACAGGAAGTACGGCTCCATCGGTTTCAATAATTCGGCGGTCTGTTTGTCGCAACGAACCGAAAAGGAAATCTCGGTCTTCGGCGGCACGTTCCGACTGGCCCGGACATCCCGGACGGCACGGAGGACTTCTTGAAATACTTTGAATTGCTGTTCCACTTCCGGCTTGATGAGTGACTCATCCACCACCGGAAAAGGAGCAATCGTAATGCTTTCCTCGTACGCCGCATTGGGCATCGCCCCTTTGAGTCGTTGCCATATTTCTTCGGTAACGAACGGTATGACCGGATGAAGCAAGCGAATCAGGTTATCGAGGACATACAACAACATTCGCATCGCAAGCGATTTATGTTGATCGTCGGCAAGTCGCGACTTGAGCATCTCAACGTAAAACGAACAGAAATCGTCCCAAGCGAAGTCGTATAAGATTCGCATCGCTTCGGCGAACCGAAAACTTTCGAGCGATTCGGTAACATCCCTTGTGACAGTTTCAAGACGAGAGAAAATCCACTGATCTTCGAGAAATCCCAAGGCATCGCTACACGGTGTCCCCGGCTTTGGGGAAACGCTGAGGTTCATGAGCACGAATCGGGCTGCATTCCAGATTTTGTTGCAGAAATTCCGGGCCACTTCGAAGCGTTCGCCGGCAATCAATCCTTCCGGCAGTGCTTTGTCTTCGTCGCTTTCGGCCCATTGCGTGCGAAAATCCTTCTTGCATTTCGGGCAGGCGATTCGGTGCAGCACGCGATTCTTTTTCGTCTGTTCGACCACGGCGCCACAGTGGGGACATTCGAAGTCGAGCGCGAGGCGGATGTCCTGGCTTTCCGTGCATAAATAAGCCAAAGCGAACCGGATCGCGTCGGCGCCGAATTTTCCGATGACGGAAAGCGGGTCCACGCCGTTGCCTTTCGACTTGGACATGGTTTCACCGTATTTGTCCAGGATTTTCGGGTGAATGTACACGTCGTCGAAGGGTTTTTGTCCGGTATTGAATTTTCCGGCCAAGACCATTCGGGCCACCCAGAGCGTGATGATGTCCCGGCTCGTGATGAGCGTATTGGTCGGATAAAAGTATGCCAACTCCGGCGTGTCGTCGGGCCAGCCCAGCGTCGAATGGGGCCACAAGGCGCTGGAAAACCATGTGTCAAGAACATCTTCCTCCTGGACCAGTTCACGACCCGGCACGGCGGAAGCGGCTAAGCCGTCTTCTTCACAGCAAACCCACCAGTCACCGGTTTCGGGGTCCTTGCGCCAATGAACGTCGTCCCGTCCGGAGAACGCCTTTTCCAATTCGGCTTCCGAGACGCCCTTACAATACCAGATCGGAATGCGGTGCCCCCACCATAACTGCCGACCGATGGGCCAGTCGCGTTTTTCACCGAGCCAGTCGAGGTAGCTTTTGGTGTAACGAAACGGGGTGATTCTGGCTTTGTCATCAGAGTTTCGTTCTTTCGGCAAGCGACCATCGGGAGCGGTTATACTTTTCGGAGCGGGAGCTCCATCCGCCTGTCCGGTTACGGACTCTATGGCCGTTTGGGCGAGCGTTTCCATTTTCACGAACCACTGGTCGTTCAAAAACGGTTCGATAGGCGTTTTGGAACGGTCGCTGTGGGCCAGTTCGATGACCCGGTCCTCCACTTTGACGAGAAGCCCGAGTTCATCAAGCGCGGTGACCACGGCTTCCCGGGCTTTTTTGGTCGTTAATCCGGCAAAGGGTCCGGCTTCTTCGTTGAGTGTGCCGTTTTTGTTCAGAATATTGATCATCGGCAAATTCCGGCGCAGTCCCACTTCGTAGTCGTTCGGATCGTGTGCGGGTGTGATCTTGACACAGCCGGTTCCCTTTTCCGGCTTGGCCCACTCATCAGCGACCAACGGAATCGGGCGATTCAATAGCGGCAACATCACGCTTCGGTTATCCGCGGCCATGCGGGCTAAAACCTTCAGGTCGGACAGGATTTCCGAGGATTTTCGTTCGTTCAATTCGTCGAGCTCTTTTTGCAGTTCGGTCTTTTCCTTTTCCGGTGCGCCGGCCAACCGGGCTTCGAGTTCCGCGATCACCTTGTCCGTTTGGGTTTCGGGATCGGGGTGGACCGCGACGGCCGTATCGCCGAGCATGGTTTCCGGCCGGGTCGTGGCGACGACGACGTACTCCGGCTCCCCCGGCTGCGGGTCGATCACGGGGTATTTAATGTACCAAAAGCTGCCGTCGACGGTGACGTGCTTCACCTCGTCGTCGCTCACGGCCGTCTGGAGATGCGTGTCCCAGTTGACGAGACGTTTCCCCCGGTAAATGAACCCCTCTTTGAAAAGTTTGAAAAAGAAGTGCCGAACGGCCTTGGCGCACACGTCGTCAAGCGTGAACCGGGTACGCTGCCAGTCGCAGGAACAGCCCATCTGTTTGAGCTGGCCGATGATTCGGGTTTGATACTGATCTTTCCATTTCCAGATCCGTTCGACCAATGCTTCCCGGCCGATGTCGTTCCGGGTCAGTTTTTCCTCCTCGAAGAGCCGACGTTCGACGACCGCCTGGGTGGCGATGCCCGCATGATCCACGCCGGGAACCCAGAGGGTTTCGAAGCCCTGCA
>JBEBTM010000272.1:0-6275 GCA_040393745.1 Thermogutta terrifontis
CCCCCCCCCGCCACCCCCCCCCCCCCCACCCCCACCGCCGCCCGGCCCCCAAGCCCGATAATCTGCCTCGTGCTTTTACCCTTGTCGAGCTTCTTGTCGTCATAGCAATCATTGGCGTATTGATTGCCCTTCTTTTGCCTGCCGTTCAGGCTGCCCGCGAAGCCGCTCGACGAAGTCAGTGTACGAATCATCTGAAGCAATTGGTTCTTGCGGCGCACAATTATCATGATACGATCGGCGAGCTTCCGCCCGGTTGGATTTACTGGGAAGGTGGAACCGAGTCGGGAGGCAGCCGGCCTTGGTGGGGTTGGGGCGTCTTCATGCTTCCTTATATGGAACAGCCGGCCCTCTATGACGGCTTGAATCCCCGCGAGCGCACGCTTCAAACCGTTTGTCGCGGCAACGACATTACGGGTACGACCGATACGCTCACGGATCAGGATAAATCTTACGTTCAAGCCACGATTTCCACTTTCCGGTGCCCGAGTGACGACGGTGATAAGCTGAATATGGACACCTGCCATTTCGGATACACCAATAAAACGGTGTATCTCACGATGGAGGAGAACCCCGTCGCCAAATCCAATTATGCCGCGTGCATGGGTGAGTCAAGAGTTGATTCCGCCTCTGTTTGGTCCGCCTCAGACGATAATAACGGGGTTTTTTACGCGAACAGTTCGATGCCGATGTCCGGTCTCGTCGATGGAACGTCCAACGTCGTTTTCTTCGGCGAAGTCTGTACCAGCAAAGCGGAAATCAAATTCTTCGCCGCGACTTGGTTGGGGGTCGGCAATCCGGGATGTACGGGAGACGGTTCGCAGGGCGTCGGGACTCCTGAACCCGAAAACGATACCGGAATTTATCGTACGGTTCGCCGCATGAAATCCGACATCCTGATCAATTCCAATCGTCCGGACAACTACAACAAGTGTTACAGCAGCCACCATCCCGGCGGCGCCCATTTCGGATTTGGAGACGGTTCGGTTCATTTCCTGTCTGAAACGATCAATACGGATGTCTACGACCTTCTGGGAAGAAGGGCGTCCCGGCAGACAAAGAGCTTTAAGTAAGCGGCTCTGCTACCCCTCTTTTTTCACTCGTCTTCGGTGTTGAAAAAAGCATTCTTATTCGACCATACGCTTAACCTTTGGAGTTTTTATGCAATCCCATTCGAATCGCTTGATTTCCCTGGCCGCCGTTTTGTTGCTCTTGCTGGTGGTCGGTTGTAAGGATAATTCACCGGCAAAAGTTTCAGGTAAAGTCACATTTGACGGAAAGCCCTTGCCGAAAGCGATGGTCGTTTTCACCCCCGCAGACGGTTCGCGTTCCTCGGTAGGGGTGACGAACGAAAGCGGCGATTACACGCTCCGCTTCACTCCGTCCGAGGAAGGCGCCGTTGTCGGCGAACATAAAGTCGAGATTGTCACCAGCGGGGAAGGAGCCGACGGCGCTCCCGAGGTCAAAGATAAAATTCCCGCAAAGTACAACAAAGAAACGGAGCTCAAGGAAACATTGAAAAGCGGAAAGCAAATCGTCAATTTTGATTTAACTCCGTAAAGCCTTATTTTCCATAAAAATTTGCATTTAATCGATTTTGGAGAACAATTATGATTCATTCAAACAAAACCGGTCGACCGGCGTTTACGTTGGTGGAACTCCTCGTCGTCATTGCCATTATCGGCGTATTGATCGCCCTTCTTTTGCCCGCCGTCCAAGCGGCCCGGGAGGCGGCCCGCCGTATGCAGTGTACGAACAAACTGAAACAACTGGGGCTCGGCATCCAAAACTACCACGATGTCTACAACTCCCTTCCAACCTTATGCACCCGGGAGATTCCGAGAACAGGCCAAGCGGCGACAGCTGCCCGGGACGGGTTGGGCTGGTCGTATGCGACTCAGATCCTACCCTTTATCGAGTTGTCCGCCATTTATGACGAATACAAAGCCGATATGCTGGCGAACCGTTGCGATTCCAACCGGCAAGTCCATCGTGTCGTGATTCCGGCCCTGCGATGCCCCTCGGATGCGACGAAGCGGACGGCCAAAGTGACCAACGCGAACTACACTAACTCCGGACCGTCGAATTACCTGCCCTGCGGAGGGGATTATAGTTACCGCTTTATGGAGGCGGATAACGGACACAGTCGCGGGGCCATGTCTTACCGGGACTACGTCGGACTGGAAGGGGTGACAGACGGAACGAGCAACACGCTGTTGATTTCCGAAAGAATCGTTCAAAAAATGAGAGACGGTAACTTCCGTGTCACGCGGGAAACCGTCGTTCTTGACACAACCGCCGTTCCCTCTGCCGCCGCCACCGTAGCGGATGATTTCCAAACCGCCGTTCCCGATAGCTGCACGACAAATGTCAATGCCGCAAAAAAAGAGTATTCCTCGGCAACCTTGGACGTTTCCCAAGGGGGGCCCGGCGCCGTTTGGACGCATGGTTTTTCCTTCTGCATCGTCAATACGATCAAGCCTCCGAACGGTTATGCCTGCGCCTCCAAAAACGATATGGCCGATGCCATGATTCTTCCGCCGTCGAGCGAACATTCCGGCGGCGTCAACGGCGTATTGTGTGACGGTAGCGTAAGGTTTATCAGCGATACGATCAATTGCCTAACCGGCGGCGTTGTCGCGGCTGATGCCCGGCCTAAAATGTTCGGGGAATCCGATTTCGGTGTCTGGGGGGCTCTGGGGACCAGGAGCGGTGGCGAAGTCGGAACACCGTAATTGCGAAACCGAATTAAGCGGTCTGAAATTCACTGTAAAAGGCTCCCGAAAGCGAATCGGGGGCCTTTTTTCATCGGGTCTGGCGGAATTTTCCTATCGGGAAATCCAGCTTTCCAGGGTCCGACGGAGCTTTTTCACGTCGATCGGTTTGGCCAGGTGATCGTTCATACCGGCGTCAAGGCAGGCTTGGAAATCCGAATCCAAGGCGTTGGCCGTCATGGCGAGAATGGGGAGCCGACTTATGCCGGGTTTGGGCAGACGTCGGATTTCCCGCGTGGCTTCGAAACCGTCCATGTCCGGCATTTGCAGGTCCATCAGGACGAGGTCGAAATCCTGTTTCGAAGCGGCTTCCACGGCTTCGATCCCATTGACGGCAATGGTCAGATCGACACCGAATCCCCGGAGCAATTCGGAGGCGACCATCTGGTTGATCTTGTTATCCTCCGCGAGCAGGATTCTCGCACCGCTCAAGTCGGCGGGTTTTTCCTCCTCGACGACAACCGGTTTACCGATGTTCTCGACCACACTCGTAAGGGTTTCTTCGAGTTGCCGCTTCGTGACCGGTTTGACGATGAAAGCGGCGAGTCCGAGCCCTTTGGACTGTCGGAGACATTCGGAGCGATCATAGGCCGAAACCATGACGATACGCGGCTCGACGATATCGTCGCTGCTTCGGATCCGGCGGATCGTTTCCAAACCGTTCATTCGAGGCATTTTCCAGTCGAGCAATATCACGTCATACGGCTTCAAATTCTGCGTGGCCCGAACCAGCGCGGCCAGGGCGGCATCGCCGGAGCTGACCGAATCCACCTTGGTGACCATGGAACGCACCAAATCGGTTAAAACCAGTCGGGCCGCCTCGTCGTCATCTACGATCAACAGCCGACACTCCTTCAAAACGGAGGGATGCAGTTCGGAAATCTCGGCCAAATCCTTGTCGTTGATCGGATAATATCGAACAAACGGTACTCGAAACCGGAAAGTCGAACCCATGCCGGGCTCGCTTTCGACCCAGATCCGACCGCCCATGAGTTCGACGAACCGCTTTGAAATGACAAGGCCCAGACCGGTTCCGCCGTACTTTCGCGTTGTGGATCCGTCCGCCTGGGAAAACGATTGGAAAAGCCGACTGAGTTGATCCCGCGTCATGCCGATGCCGCTATCCCGAACGGCGAATTCCAACCAGGTTTGCCGGTCGTCGTCGCTTGGCTCCTCGTCGTCGACGCAGTGGACCGTCACGGAAATGCTGCCCTGGTCCGTGAACTTGACCGCGTTGTTGATCAGGTTTGTCAAAATCTGTCGAATCCGCAGCGGATCGCCGAGCAGGTCGTTGTGGACCGACGGATCGATGTGCGGGACAAATTGCAGTCCTTTGTCCTGGATCTTTACGCCGACAATATCGACGACATCCTGCAAGACGCGCGATAAGCGTATCGGTACGGTCTCCAAAACGACTTTGCCCGCCTCGATTTTCGAGAAGTCGAGAATATCGTCGATAATGCCCAACAGATTGATCGTCGCCGTCTGCGTTTTCAGGAGGTAATCCCGCTGACGGTCGTTCACCTCGGTTTGCAGGCAGAGGTACGTCATGCCGAGGATGGCGTTCATGGGCGTTCGGATTTCGTGACTCATCCGGGCCAGGAATTCGCTCTTCGCCTTAGTGCCCGCCTCGGCCATGTCCCGGGCCACGATCAATTCCTTTTCCGCCTGCTGCCGCATGATAGCCGCGGCGACGATCATGCCGGCCGATTTGAGAATCCCGGCCTCGGAGTCGCTCCAGATGCGTTCTTTCTGGCAGTCGTCAAAGCCGATGAAGCCCCAGAATTCGTCTTTGAACATGATGGGGGCGACTAAAATCGAGATGATTCCCTGCGGCGCGAGTTGATCATACTCCGCCTGTGGCATGAGTCGAACGAGATTGTTGACGCATTTTCCTTCACGGAAGATGCTCTCCCAAGTCGGAATGGCTTCCTCGACGGGCCGGTCGACGGTCCATTCGTTGCCCTGTTGCGGTTCGGCCCCGATGGACCATTCGTGAATTTGCGTGGTGTAAAGCCTGCCATCGGGTCCGGAGGAATTTTTCCAGATATAAACCCGGTCGACATCCGTGGCCGCGCCGAGGAGCTCCAAAACAAGCCGGATTTGCACATCGTGATTGTCCCCGGCGTCTTCAAGCAAAATCCGGGCCGCTTCGTTGGACGTGGATAAAAGCCGGTCACGGCGCTGGATTTCCTGTTCGACCCGTTTGATTTCCATGACGTTCTGAAGCGTCCCGGCCGCGTAAAGCGGTTTGCCGTCAGCGGCCTGTTTCGTCACGCCGCCGCGTCCGTTGAACCAGATCCAATCGCCCGTTTTCGTGCGAAATCGATGATTCAAATCGAACGAGGCGATTCGTCCGCGAAAGAAATCGTCTAGGGTTTGTGTGTAGATTTCCGCGTCCTCCGGATGAATCAGACCGGTGACCGCATTCATCGTGAACGGGGGGTCGACGTCCAGATCGTAGTGCGAGAAGAGTTCGTCGTCGATTTCGAAGACGTCATGCTCGACATCGTAAACCCAAGTGACCAGACCGCCCCAGCGAAGCGCACCTTGCACGCGGTTTTGCAGCAGCTCGATTTGTTTTCGCTGTTTCTCCAGGGTTTCTCGAAGGTCTTGTTCGTTTGGCATGGCAAATACGGTGTCTCTGTAAAGGAAAAGGATGAGACGACTTTTCGTTAAGCCGATGTACTCCGAAGGGCGTGATTCCCTTATATTATACCTTGTTTGTCTTGTTCTGTTAAGCCGATTTTTTGCATAAAAGCTTCCAAGCGTTAAACCTGCCGACCCCAAACGTCGTCGCGAGCGAGGACGATTGGCCTTCTCCCTCGCGTCGACGTTTGGGGCCGGTTTGCGTTTTTTCCGTGAACTAGAAGCGGTAGGAGCCCATGAGGGAAATGTTCCAGCCGCTGACATCACCGAAAATGGCATCGAACTGCGTTCGAACGGCGACGTGACTCGTCGGCGTCAGGGTCACACCAACGCTGCCCCGACCGTAGGCGTTTTGATTTCTCGACCGGCCATTGGTGCTTCGAATCCAGCTTCCACCGGCGGAGTCACGCATGGTCGTCGTGAAGGATCCTCCGAGCCCCTGGAAGTAGTCCATGCCGAGGTAAACGTCGCCGAGTCGGCTGCCGCGGGCGTTCCACCAATTCCAAGCCACGCGGGCTCCGAGTTGGTTCGTCCAGGCGTCGACCGAATGATTCCGGACATCGACCGAGGAAATATTGACATCGCGGTAATCAATCCTGTAGCCTTTGCCCGGGGCGCTGTTGTAAATCAGGCGGTTATAGGGATTGAACGTGAAACGTCCGTCGCGGAGGTAGAACCGCTTGCCGAATTCCATACCCAGCGAGAAGAGCCGCTCGGTCCGTTTGCCGGAGTAGTTCGAATCGACGTTGCTGAAATGATTCATTTCGATCCGGGAATTATAGGCGCTGAGCCGACCGATGACGTCGCCGTACCAACCGTCCTGGAACAGCCGGGAGGCGTAAACCCCCACGCCGA
>JBEBTM010000273.1:0-6269 GCA_040393745.1 Thermogutta terrifontis
CCCTCCAGGAAATGCCGACGCGGGAATCTTCGCCTAACCAGCAGAAACTACCGATTCTGCTGGATCAACTTCATCAGTCCCTGGAAGCGTTCAACGATGAAAAAAGCCTGCAAATCATCGAAAAAATTGAGCCGTTCGGTCTCGGTGAACGACTGACAAAAATCCGGGAATTTGCGTCCGCTTTCGAATTCGACAAAGCAGCCCGGGTTCTCGCCGAATTACGATCGGACACACTTCGCCAGGGAGCCGTAAGAAAAAAGACCGTTCTGGCCGTCGACGACATGCCGCAACTCCTGACGCCGCTCAAGGCGATGCTCGGCGACAAATACAAATTCGTCGGCGCGACTTCCGGCGAAGCGGCCCTGAAATACCTGGAAAACCATATACCCGACGTTTACATTCTCGATATCGACATGCCGGGAATGGACGGATTCCAACTCGTCGAAGCCATCCGGGCCAGGTGGAAAATCGCCCCGATCATCTTTTTGACGGCCAACGCGACGGTGGAGTACGTTACGAAAGCCTTCGATTTGGGGATTACGGATTTTCTCGTCAAGCCGTGCAGTGAAGAAGCCGTCCTTGCCAAACTCGAAGCCGTTTTTTCCCCATAGCATGGGTACGCAATAGGAGCTTCCGCTCCCCTTTAATGACCCGCAGGATGGTCGCAAGCTCCCGATCCTGCTGACGCGTTTCATGAAAAAGTTCCCGGCCTGAAATAGTAAGTAATACCTGATATCGATGAAATCGTTTCTCCTGAAAGCCCGGTACGGGGTGATCCTGTGCGTTCTCGCAACGCTTTTCGCCTCATTTTTCATCCTCAATTTCCGGGAACGACATGCGGTCAAGAGGATCGTCGACGAGGAAAACAAACGCTATCTTGCCGGTCTGCTCGCGGAAGAGTTCCGGATCATCTCGCGTGATCTCACTAATTACGCACGTTCTTATTGCGTCACAAAAAACAAGGACTATTACGACAAATATTTCGATATCCTCCAGTGGAGCCGGGGCAGGATTCCCCGGTCGGATCAACACGAAAATTCGTTCGCCAGCCGTTACGAAGGCAAGAAGATTTCCCATCGTGAAATCCTCGACGACATCGGAGTGCCCGACGCGGAAAAAGAAGCGTTCCTGAAAGCCGAGGCCTTGAGCGATACTCTTGCCGAACAGGAAATTCAAGCCATGGACTCAGTTCGGCTCGGCGTCATCGCCCCCGGCCCTTTTCCGCCGCTCGAAGGCGAAACCGTCGAACAGTTCGTCGATCGCGCCCTTTACGGGGAATCCTACCATGCTTATTTGGAGCAGATTGTCGGCGGCGTCAACGAATTTTTGCGACTGCATCAGTTTCGCACTGATGCCTTGTTCAAGGATTATCGGCATTTTTTTTCGTTCGGATTATTCATGCAAATGTTGATCCAACTCGGAATTGTCGCGTCCGTCATGTTTCTGATCCTGTATCTGCTGACGCAGGCGCGGCGGCAGCAGGAGGAAAATCGGTGGCTCATGCTGGACGCGATGCCGATCGGTTGCATGATCCGTGACAGCCGTTTGAATCTGATCAGTTGCAATCGGGAAATGCTGCGGATGCTCGGATTGAAAGACACACGGGATGCCGTGGAACATTTTGCGGAGCGATCGCCGGAATTTCAGCCGAACGGCAAAAGGTCGGAGGAATACGGCCGCGAAATGCAAGTCGAAGCATTCGAAAACGGTCGCAAACAGTTTCGATGGATTCATTGGAACTCCGAGGGACGGGAATTTCCCGTCGAGGTGACCCTGGTTCGTATCAACCAACGAAACGAGGTTTTTACCGTCGCTTATACGCGCGACGTGAGCGAGGAAGAAGCGACGGCGCGGGAAATCATCAATTCCGAAGCCCGAATGCTCGCGTATCAAGAATCGGGAAATCGCATGCAGCAGATGTTGAACGCCATTCCCGTGGGCATCGCGCTTTTTGATGAAAACCTCATCCTCGAAGAGTGCAATGATGCCGAAATACAAATGTTCGGTACGGGAACGAAAGAGCGAATCATGGAAGAGTTCCCCGATCTTTTGCCGCCCTTCCAGCCGGATGGCAGCCGATCCAGGGAACGGATGAATGACAAATTCAAAGCGGCCGACGAACAAGGCGTCCAGTGTTTCGAGTGGGTCTACCGGAAGTCGGACGGTACAACTTTTCCCGCCGAAGTGACCCTGACCCGGGTGCAGTCGGGAGATCGGAAAATTCTGGTCGCATGCAATCGCGATTTGACTAAAGAAAAAAAGATGCAAGCCGAAGTCGCCCATGCGAATGAGCGGATTCGTATCCTGTTCGATACCACGCCTCTCTGTTGTACGATGTTGGATAACGAGTTCCGCGCGATCGACTGTAATCAGGAGGCGGTAAAAATGTTCGGTATGTCAAGTAAAGAAGAATATTTGACGAATTTTGCGACAATTTTTCCCGAATTCCAGCCGAACGGTATTCTTTCAAGCGATTTTTTCCGGGGAAAAGTGGCGGAGGCGTTCAAAAAAGGTCGCGTCAGGTTCGAGGGTCTGGCACGAAACATGCAGGGCGAGGAAATCCCTATTGAAGTCATTTTCATCCCCCTTCTCATGAACGACATCACCACGATCGCCGGATACGCCCGAGATTTAAGGGAACGGAAACTGCTCGAAAAGACCGAGGCGCTCTCGGAAGTCAAAATGCAGTTCTTCGCGAACATGTCGCACGAAATCCGTACGCCAATGAACGCGATCGTCTCCCTGTCGGCGCTGCTGCTGGAAGAACCCTTGGAGGAAAAGCCGCAGCATTACGTCAAGGACATCAAGACCTCGGCCGATACGCTCCTGTCGCTCATCAACGATTTGCTCGACTTTTCCAAACTCGACGCCGGAAAGATGCAACTCGTTCCCCGGCATTATCGTTTCCTCGAAATGCTCGACCACGTCGGCAGTACGCTGGCCTTCGCGGCTCGAAACAAAGGACTCGATTTCAGCGTGGAGAAAAACGGCGAACTGCCGGAATGTCTTTTCGGCGACAATATCCGTCTCAAGCAGGTTCTTTGGAATCTGATCGGAAACGCCATCAAGTTCACGAAAGAGGGGTTCGTCAAGCTCGTCGTGACCGATCGGGACGACCGAATCGGCTTCGACGTGATCGATTCGGGAATCGGCATCAAGGAAAGCGACATTCCCATCCTGTTCGAAGCGTTCACGCAAGTCGATCAACAGAATACCGCCCATCTCCAAGGGACGGGACTCGGACTCGGCATCTGTAAAAGTATCGTCGAACTTATGGGCGGCGAAATCGGCGTTTCCAGCGTGTACGGAAAGGGAACGGCCTTTTCCTTCACGATCCCGAAAGTGCCCGGCGACGCGGCGCAAATCGACCGACAAGAATCGGCCGGCGAACAGATCGTGGGCTCCACCGCGAAAATTCTCGTCGTCGACGACAACGAAATCAACCTGAACGTCGCCACGGGAGTGTTCGGCTCGCTCGGCATGGAAATCGACACCGCCTCGTCGGGCAAGGAAGCGATCCGGATGGTCCGACAAACCGATTACGATATCGTTTTCATGGACCACATGATGCCGGAAATGGACGGCGTCGAGACGACTCGCCGGATACGCATCCTCGGCGAGAAATACGAAAAATTGCCGATTATCGCGCTGACCGCCAACGCCGTTTACGGGGCCCGGGAAATGCTGATCGAATCCGGCCTGGACGGCTTCGTCTCCAAACCCATCGATCGGACGGAACTGGGCAAGGTTTTGATGGAGTTCCTGCCGAAAGAGAAATATCGTGTCGATCATGTCCGGCAACCCGACGCACCGGCCGATCGGTCCTCGGAGGAACTGAAAACACGTCTGATGGAAGGCGCTGCCGATTTGAACGTGCCGTTGGGCGTGGTTCGTTCCGGTGGAAATTGGAATACCTTCGTCACGTCAGTGAAAATGCTGAACCGGAAAATGCCGGGCCATATCGCACAATTAAACCGGTTGCCGACCGAAGAGACCTTATCGGATTACGCCATCGAAGTTCACGGCATGAAAGGCGTCCTGGCCGGGCTCGGTTGCGATCCGCTGGCCGCCGAAGCGGCCGAATTGGAACGTGCGGCGAAAAGCGGCGACGCGGCGTTCTGCCGAGAAAACACCGGGGCTTTTACGGACAAGCTGAAAAAACTGAATGCGGATTTGAGCGACGTTTTCATCAAGACGGAGTCGTCCGATCAAAGCGTCCGGGAAAAAGGCGACATCGCGGAGTTGGCGAACAACTTGAAAAAGATCGAACATTTTCTGGACGATTACGATACAGACTTCGCCCTGGCACTGGTCAAAAAGATGAACGGACTCCGGTTCGACCTCCCTCTCGAAGAAAAGCTGGCCCGGCTCGAACAGCTCATCGAGGAATTCGACTACGATACGGCAAAGAATCTCAGTCATGAAATCGGGGCCGATTTGGAAAAACACCGTAAACACCGAAAAGATGCCATACGATAACGATAAAACAAACCGGCTCGAAAACGAAAACGCCGAATTGAAAAACCGTTTGGAAGACCAGGAAATCATTTTCCGGCAGTCGAATATTCTCGCGGCTCGATACTATCCGGCGACCCGCAGGATAGTCTTTCCTTCGAAAACGGCTGAGGTTTTTGGTGTTGAAACGGTCATGGAAAATTTCCCCGACAGTTACGTCGAAAAAGATTATGTCGCCGGCAACGTGAAGCAGTTCGTCGATTTCTACGAATCGATCCGGCGCGGCGAGCCGACTGGAAGAAACAGTACGGAAATTCGGATCGCTTCCGGCGAGGTTCGCCTGTTCAACCGGATTTTTACGACGATTTACGATGCCGGGCATAATCCGCTGTACGCCGTGATTTCGCTGGTCGACATTACCGAACAACGCGAGCAGTTCCTGAACGCCGAAAAATGGGCTTATATCAGCCGGTCGCTCAAGGAAGGCAACATCCATTATTACGATTACAACATGACCCAGGACGTATTGGAGAGGATTGACGGAAACAGTCCTTCGATTTATCCCGACCG
The DNA here is from genome assembly GCA_040393745.1 of Thermogutta terrifontis. GTDB lineage: Bacteria > Planctomycetota > Planctomycetia > Pirellulales > Thermoguttaceae > WRKP01. The sequence continues at coordinate 5,026 of JBEBTM010000273.1, forward strand.
GAACGAGCGGTCCTTCACCGGCGTGGCCCGATATGTGGTCGATAACATCATCCATCCCGACGACCGTGACGAGTATCTCCGGATTTTCGACCGGAAAACCCTGCTTCTCCTGTTCGAACGAGGACAAATGGAAATCGTCACCGAACACCGTCGCCTTGACAATGAAGGACATTACATTCATGCGCAAGGCGTGATCCAGCTTTACTCCGACCCGTTCAACGGCGACGTCCTGGCCGTGGTCGTGATCCGGGACATGGAGAAAACGATCGCGCAGTGGAAATCGCAACTCAACGAGGAAGCCCGGGAACTGTTGACCGACAGCATGCCGGGCGGCATCGTCTTCATTTACAACCGGCCGGGATATCCGTTTTATTCGGTCAACCGGGGCCTGCTCGACTATCTCGGTTATGAAAACCGGGAGGAACTGGAACAGGCCGCGCAGGGCTACGCCTTCAATCTCGTTCATCCGGACGACCGGCGGCGCGTCGAAGACTCGGTCGCGGAAGCCTTGACGCAGGGAGATTTCTATCGGGTCGACCATCGTGTGCTGAGGAAAGACGGAACCGTCATGCATGTGATCCATCGCGGACATAAAAGCGTGGATCATGAAGGCCGGGAAATCCTGATCGGGCTCCTGGCCGACGTGACGGAACTCGTCAAATTGCAGGAGGAACAGAAAGCGCACGAAAAAAAGCTGCAAATCGCCGTCAAAGCCGCCGAGGAAGCCGCCCGGTTGAAATCCGTGTTCCTGGCCAACATGAGCCATGAAATCCGCACACCCATGAACGGCGTGGTCGGTTTCGCCGAACTGGCCCTGGACGACAACACCCTCAGCGAGAAAACGCGAACGTATCTGAACAGCATCAGGCTGAGTGCCGCCGAACTCCTAGAAATTCTCGACGATATCCTGGACATTACCAATATCGAGGCGGGTAAAATGAAACTCGATGAAACGGAATTCCATCTGCCCGACGTCTTCAAACAGTGCGAAGCGGCCTGCGGCGCTAAAGCAGGGGAAAAGGACATTGATCTTTATTTTTATTCCGAACAGGAGCTCGAAAAAATCCTGATCGGCGATCCGGCGAAACTTCGGCAGGTGTTGCTCCATTTGCTTTCCAACGCCGTCAAATTCACGAATTGCGGGATCGTCAAACTGTCGGCGACGGTCGTTTCGCTCCATGACGACCGAATCGACGTCCGGTTCGAAGTTAGGGACACCGGGATCGGCATGAACGAAGAGCAGA
>JBEBTM010000274.1:0-6255 GCA_040393745.1 Thermogutta terrifontis
TCCGTCTTGATGCCGACTGGCAATGGACCGATGCAGTAAGTTTGAACGTCGGGTTCACCACGACTTATGCCGACAACATCGTCCGGGCCGTCCGCGTCACCGACTATGTCGTCCAGAACGACGGAACGATCTTCGGCATCCGCGGCAGCCGCAACGCTTCCGTCCTGGTCTACGGCGTGAACTTCGGTCTCCGGGTCAAGCGATAGTGATTGAAGACGGTAAACGTCATTGAAAAACGCGAGAGTTTGATCTCTCGCGTTTTTTCATGCGCAGATCCACTATTCGTCGCATTGTTTCTCGTAACTTGCCCGGTCCATCAGGGAATTCACTTCGGAGGGGTCCGACATTTCAATTTTCACAAGCCAGCCGTCACCCAACGGATCGCCGCCCAGTACAGCCAGATCATCGGCCACGGCGCTGTTGACCTCGACGATTTTACCGGATACCGGCGCGGCAAGCTCGCTCACGGCTTTGACCGATTCCACCTCGCCGAAAGGCTCACCGGCTGTCGTGTCCGCGCCCACTTGAGGCAATTCCAGGAAAATCAGGTCCGTCAGGGTTTTTACCGCGAAGTCGGTAATTCCGACAACGGCCGTGGTGCCGTCAACCGACACCCATTCATGGGTTGTCGTGTATTTGAGTGAATTAGGGTCCATAATTGTGTGCAAAAAAGTGGTTAAAGTTAACGAATGGAAGCTCGGTCACAATTTCCGTCGAAATCAGGTTATTTGCGAAGGGACTTGATAAATCCGTCCCAGAGTTCATCAAGCGTCTTGCCCGTGGTTTCTTTGAAGAATTCGTCGGAATATTTTCCTTCCCGACATACGGCGTTCAACTTCGTGATAAATTTCTCATCCTGGGTCGTTACGATCCAATTGAAAAACGCGCCCGTGGTTCGATAGCTGTCGGTGTATTTGGCACGATCCGGATTGACCCGGCATGTTCTTTCACCGTTCTTTTCGTAGACGAAGAAACGGATGTAGTCGGCAATTCCCTCGGTGACCCATGACGGGACCCGGTGACGATACGCCTGAACAACATGAATCAGTTCATGGACAACCATGCCGATGTCACCCGGCTGCCGGGCGATCCAGTCGGCGGAAATCACGATCTTTCCTCCGGTTGCATAGGCGACGCCATCCATTTTCTTGAAGACGAGCTCAATCTTTTCGGTGGGCTTAAAGCCTTCGCTGTCAAGGAGTTCGACAAGTTTCGGGAATTCTTCCTTGGCGACCTTGACGGCGTTTTCACCCCATTCCTGCGATTCGGGCGATTCGCTACAGTCCAGCGTGATATCAATCGACGCCGGTTTTTTCAGCTTGAACAGTTCTGAGAGGTAAGGCCGCACCGATTTAGGGACACGATCCCATTCACCTTCCTGCAGGGTGATCCTTTTTTCTTTCGGTGCCGTGATCTGGATCGATGCCGGAAGGGAACCGACCTTGGTGATCGTCACTTTAACGCCGTCGGGCAATGCGGCGGAGTCGGCGGAAAGGATCGCGGGAAGAAAAAACAAGCCGAGAAACAGGCAAGGGGCGAATAAACGTGTCATAGGGGGAGAAAGGTTGGAGGATGGATGCGGCGCCTTTCGACCGGAAAGGGTCGTAAACCCTGATCGTACCATTTTTCGCCTTCGCCGGGAAGTAGCGCGCCAAGCGGAGGCAAGATATTCCGGCTCCGGCCCGTTTTTCGGGGCTCTTGGGGCCGTGTTTGAATTCCAAAAGCTCCCCCCAACGGACTTATCTTCGCCCCATCGGAAAATTTTCGTTCGATAAAATTGTCAGGCAAAGTCAAGTCGTCAAGGTTCGGACCGATAACCGCTTGACAAGTCGGTACTTTGTGGAACAATGCGCGGTTGAAAGCCCGTTGCTCCAGATTCCAGACTCTTGACTCATTTGCGTCATGACTTCCGAACCGCTTCCTTCGTCGCCGTCCGCCCCACCCCGGGAGCGTTGGGCGGGAACGGTCATGATCATCCTGTCGACCATTTGCTACGCGGCCTCGCATGTGACGATCCGTTTTCTCACAAACCAGGACGTTGCGAACGATTGGATCCTGTTTTTCAAGGAATTCACGGGGTTGCTGGTTCTTCTTCCTTGGGTTTTCCTGCGTTACTTTCAAGGTCGGTACCGGCTGGTTTCGAAGCGTCTGATCCTTATGGTCGCGATCGCCGCCGTTTTCTGCGAGTTGATCGGCGCCCGACTTCACGTTCTCGGGTTCTCCGTGATCGGACTGGTCATTACGGTTCCACTGGTCCAATCGGCGACGTTGCTCGGTTCGGCACTGTTGGGCCGGATTTTCCTGGGCGATCCGGTTTCCCGACAACGGAAGATCGCCATGGCCGTGCTCATCTTCGCTATTATCCTGTTGACTCTCGGCAAAGAAATCGGTGTGAAAACCGACAACGTCGGTTGGATGATCCAAGTCGCTTGCGGTGTGATCGTCGCCGGAATGGCCTATGCCGTATACCTGACCATGCTCCGACATGTTCTGCGTAAATACTTGCCGGACGATGCCGATCTATGGATGTCCTTCCAGTTCACCCAGTGGGCCGGCTATGATTATCCGCCGCATCCCAAAAAAGATTCGAGCCGACACTATTCACCCTTCCCGGTCACGCTCCTGATGAGTATCGTTTATGTCGTGGGTGTTTCGGTGTTCGGTACCTGCCTGTTCCTGGAATCTGGCCGAAGCGGGTTTACTGCCGTTCCTCCTGACGCTTGGACGGTGGTCCCCATTTCCGGCCTGTGCAACGTCGTGGGCTTCTATTTTCAGGTTCACGGACTTCGCATGACCACGACCGTTCAAGCGTCGTTGATTGCGGTGAGCCAAATCCTGATCCTCGCGCTGGTCGGCCTGCTTTTCTTCGATGAAACGGTGAACGCCTGGATCGTTTCCGGTCTCGTGTTGACCCTGTGCGGCGTCGTCATCTCGGCCCGGCCTGAGAAGGGATGAAGAAACGGGCTCCAGGCGCCAATGGATTCGCTTGCCGACGAGACAAAACATCCATGTTTGATCCGCACCGAATCCGGACGGTGCCGCAACGTATTGGCGTTCCGAATGAGAAAAAAAATCGCCCCGCTCAAACAAATGACTGAAAAGAGAACACTGTCCATGATTTCCAACAAAGGTGAATTTCACGAAAGTGCGACTGATCACACTGCATGAGATCCCGGGGCAAGATTATTCCGGATGAATTATTCTTCTGAAGCGGCGGAAGATTGATCGGCTTCGACAACGGGAGCATCGGTTTTTACTGCCCCTTTGCCTTTGGAGCAGCCGCCGCAACCGCCGGTTTTGGCCATGGCTTCAAGTTTTGGATTACCTTCCGCTCCGGTGACAGTCGATGCGCCTTTGGAACAGCCTCCGCAACCGCCGCCACTGCCGCAACCGTCATCACCGCCTCCACAGTCCTCACCGTTCCCGCTGCTACACATGCCCGAACCATCTCCCGTACATGGCTGTCCTGTGTTCGGGCAGATTCGAACCGGTGTTTGGGGGATTGTTTTTTGCCTGCCTTGAGCGGCCAAATACTTTTCAAATTCCTCTTTGCTCAAGGTTCCGTTTCTATCCAGATCGGCACTGGCGAACCTCGCATTCAATTCGACTTTCGGTACCGTACTGCCGCCGAGTTGGGCGTACATGACTGCGGTTACGGCCAAAAAAGCCAAGACCAATGAACCGATGACGATTTTTGTTTTCATGGTGATATCCTTCGTAAAAAAAGTTGCTTATGGATTGTTATGGTTTTTTCATGCGGGCCGATGGAATGTAGGCTCCCTTGGGAATCGGAAGCTTTTCCTCGCCCGCATCAAGCGTAAATTGGAATTCATTCTTCCCCGGTTTGACATCAATAACCTCCTTGGATCGGTCAGGTCCGTATTTCAACGGAATCAGCGACAGCGGCATCATCTCGGCAAGGGTCATCCCGACCTGCTCTTCCGTTTTGGTAAAAGCGACCGTAAACGTTCCCTGGGGAGCGCCGGGGTAGGCGAAAGCGGTACGGACTTCGACGCACCCTTTCTCGTCCGTTTTTCCTCCGGACTTCCACTTGGAATCCGTACCGTTTGGCAAAAGGGAAACATTCACGTTTTCCACCGGCTCACCGCCGAATGTAACGGTGATTTTGCACGGATAAAGTTCCGGGAGCCCTTCCGGTCTTTCCGGCAGTCGCCGACAACCGCAAACGACGATCAGCATGAAGGTCAGGATAAGATATCGAACCATTGTTCCGTTCCTTGTTTTTGTACTTCAATTTTCGATGAAACCGACAAAACACGGCCAGGATTAGAGCAGGGGCAGGTCGGCTCCTCCATCTTCCCGGGAGCCCATGCGCTGCCATTCTTGGCGTTGGACGTAATTGGAAACGAAACGACCGCTTCCATCGGCAAAAACGGTATTGACTCCCGCGGCATGAAACGAACGTGCGGCGAAGAAACCGGTACCAAAACGTTCACCCCAGTCAGGATGCGTCGGATTCGGCGTACTGAAGGTTGAAAAGCCAGTCGCATGCGGCTTCCCGAGAATCCAGGCATATCCTCTCCATCCGTTCCACATCGAGGTGCTGGAAGAACACAAGGAACCGACATCCAAGCTGTCGTCGGCCCAAATCCCGGCAAGTCCGGGATCTCCGCCTGCCGCTCCCCAGCCGGCCCAACCGGATGTACCTTGAGCGAGATACAGGATAAGACTGTTGGAATAAGCACTCCGAAGCCAAGGCTGCATGGGATCGGGTTCGCCTCCGTCGTACGCGCCGTCGCCGATAATGGCCTCACTGAACATGAGGGTATTGCTGGAGCCATCGTAGATCATGTCGAAGGTTCGCGACGCTTTCATGGAAAAAACGCCGTCGTTGAGGACCGTCGAATCATAATTGTAACCGGTTCCGGAGCCGTTGCAGGCCATATAATTCGTTCCGCTGACCGGCGTTCGGTCCGTATTGGGATCCTGAAGGCCGGCGGTCGGATTCGCCGGATCGGGATAATACCATTGTCCGTAAATGCAGAATACGTCCGTGTATCCTTCCGCTCCGTCACCTGGGCAGCGAAACGTCGAAATTTTCGTTTTCGCCGCATCCTGGCAGGGAGGAATAATCCGATGCATATCGGTTCCGCCCATCCAGCACATGGACATTCGGTCCGGATATCGTTCATAGGGATCGGAAACATCCTGCCAAAGCGTCGCCTGCTCGATGTAAGGAAGAATAGCGGCGTGAACGGAAAATCCGGCGGTGGGCGGGCAGTTGTTGCAGCCGCCCCGCATTCCCGTATATCTCGGAAACTCATCCTTGGCCGAATAAAAGTTATGAACGCCGATGGCAAGTTGTTTCATGTTGTTACTGCACTGCATTCGCCTTGCCGCTTCTCGGGCCGCTTGAACGGCCGGGAGCAACAAGCCGATCAGAACGCCGATGATCGCGATGACGACCAGCAATTCAACAAGGGTGAAACCATAAGGTCTTTTTCGAACGGACATGTCTTTCCTTTCAATGAAAGTGGTGGATGGCAACCCGCTGCTCCTACGGGAAAAAAGGCGTACGGAGGCATTTGACCGCACAATGACGGGGCTCGCGTCCGCGGAGTTTGACTGCTCAAACTTTGGTTTCAATAAAAAAAGCACTTTCCTCATCGTGCTGAAAAATGTTTGTGAGGCAATCGCAGCACAAACCCGATGTTTGACCACTCAAACACTGGAGCGATTATCGATCTGAAGTACCGTTTTGTCAATCACCCCGGGCAAATATTTTACCTAAAATTTTAGAGATGGCATTACATCTTGTTGCTCAACGATTTGCAATGCGGATTTACTTGCAGCGTCCCGGTTCGAATTCAATCGATTATCCGTTGGCCATTTGCACATGGAATACACGTCATCTTATCGTCTTTTCCGACCAGTCGGGTTTCCATGACATCTTCACCGCAACAGGAACAAGGAAGGCTTTTGTGGATTCTTGCCATGTGCGGCATTTCCTCCTGCGGTTTGCCGATCACGAACATCTCCTCAAGTGGTACCGACATCATGCGTTCGATCATTTCTTGCCGAATGCCCTGACGACCTTCTTTATCATCTGGAGCAAGGGCGTCTTGTTTTGCTCGGAGATCGGCGTTCAATGTTCGGTTGAGCAGCAGTCGGGCGCTTTTTCCATCGCTTCGGCGAAAGAAGCTGAAGGCAACCTTGCCGTAATCCCGAAACACGAGATTGCCTTTGCCGAAGGTGCATCCCGTCAAAAACTGGATGGCGTCGACACCGCACATG
>JBEBTM010000275.1:0-6253 GCA_040393745.1 Thermogutta terrifontis
CTCATCCGGCAATGTGCTACATCAGCGAAACATTCCCGGGAATCGCAAGGGGACCGCACGAACATGTCGACCAGACCGATTTGTTCGCCTTTATCGGACCCGGTGATTTGAAGCTTTATCTTTGGGACGCTCGAAAAGAATCGCCGACGTACGGCATCAAATGGACGAAAATCGTCGGCGAAACGTATCCCTGCGTCGTCACCGTTCCGCCTGGAGTGGTTCACGCGTATCAATGCGTTTCGGAAAAACCGGCAACGGTCTTCAACGCCCCGAACCGTCTTTACGCCGGAGAAGGGAAAAAAGAAAAAGTCGACGAAATCAGGCATGAGGAAATCGCCGGTTCATCGTTTCAACTGGATTGAAAAAAGGACGTTCATTGTTTTCAAGCCTCAAAACACCATATCAACTTTTATGGCCGATTCTGCGACACTCAAGAAATACAAAACCGTCGACGATCCAAAGTTGATCATGACGATCCTGGTCAAGGATGAAGTTGACGTGATAGAACACAACCTTCTTTTTCATAAGAATCAAGAAGTCGACGCGTTTATTGTAACTGATAACAATTCAACCGATGGAACCCGGGAGATTCTCCGGAAATACAAGGATAAGGGCTGGATTCTCGACCTGATCGACGAACCCTCGGACGACTATCAGCAAAAAGAATGGGTCCATCGGATGATCATGAAAGCGAAAGATTATACTCCCGACTGGATCATTAATTCGGACGCGGATGAATTCTGGGTATCTAGAACAGGAAACTTGAAAGACGAAATTCGAAACTTTGACGGGAATAAAGTCTATGTGCCGAGTTGGTGCATGAGGGATCGAGGTGAAGCCGATTTTTTCGAAAATAATGAACAGATCGTTAGACTTTTTTCCAGGTATTATCGATATTTCCTAATATTGAGCGGAAAATTATGCCGCTACAGCCAACTTACATTCGGCATTCCCAAGGTGATGCATCGAATGGAAGATTACCAAATGATTCATATGGGAAATCATTGGGTTAGCATGAACCAATTAGCACATGAACGCAATGCGAATCAAGTGTATATTAATCATTACAACGTCCGCGGTGCAAAGCAATTCAAGCAAAAGATGATACTCGGAGCCGAAGCCTGTGAGCGAAACCTAAAGCTTGGGAAAAACGCCGCCCAGCACTGGAAATATTTCCTGGGGAGGTATCGAAGAGGTATAAGCATGGATATTGAGTATGAACGTATGGTTGGGAATCTCTGTTTAAAAGACATTGAAAAATATCGTTTATGCGATATCGACAATACGGTTCGGGATTTCTTTCGAGCCATGCAAAACGAATCATGAACACAATTATCGTAACGGGAAAAAACGGCCAGGTCGGTTGGGAACTCGCCCGGACGCTTTCGCCGCTCGGCCGTATCGTCGCTGTAGATGTCGATGAAGTCGATTTCACCAAACCTGAAAGCATCCGCTCTTTCGTTCGGAGTATTTCCGATCTGAGATTAATCGTCAATCCGGCGGCATACACGAATGTCGACGGCGCCGAAGACGCCCCCGGCCCGACGAAACAGATCAACACCGACGCACCCGCCGTGCTGGCCGAAGAATCGAAACGCCTTGGAATCCCGATGATCCATTACTCGACCGACTATGTGTTCGACGGAAAGAAAGAAACGCCTTATCTGGAATCGGACCCGACAGGTCCGTTGGGAGTTTATGGCCGGACAAAACTCGACGGAGAACTTGCAGTCTGTTCGATCAATCCGCGGCACCTTGTGTTTCGGCTCTGCTGGGTTTACGGTTCCCGGGGAAAGAATTTTTTTCTCACGATGCTTCGACTTGCCCGCCAGGGTACGATTCCAAACGTCGTCAACGATCAGTTCGGCGCTCCGACCTGGTCCCGTATGATCGCCGAGGCGACCGCCGTTGCCGCCGTGAAAATTCTGGATAAAACGGATTTTGATCGTTGGGGGGTATTTCACCTTGCCGCAGGAGGTTTGACAAGCTGGCACGAATTCGCATCTGAAATTTTTCGTCGGGCGAACGAACGATTTTCGCTCGAAAATGCCGAACCCCACGGAATTCCGTCGGCGGAATATCCTACAAAAGCGGTTCGTCCTCGCTTTTCCGGGCTTTGCACCGAAAAAACGTCGGAAACCTTCGGAATTAAACTCCCCGATTGGAGAGAACAGCTTCGTCTCGTTCAAGACGACGGGCGGGAATGAATCCGATCATTTTTTCACCCGAGAGTTTTGAAAAGAATCGACCGCTTCTTCAAGAACCTTGAGATACTGTTCCAGATAAACGGTTGGAGAAAATTGTGCGAGCGCGCGATCCAGAGCGTTTTTTCCCATCTGGCGTCTGCTTTCATCCGAATCGATCATTTTTTGGATGGCTTCTCTCATCGCTTGTGCCTGGTAAGGCGCCGTCGTAAAACCCGTTTCACCTTCAAAAACATAGTCGCTTGTCCCGATGCAACGGGTAGCGACAACGGGTTTTCCGAAAGCGTATCCTTCCAAAATCACGACTTGGCCGGTTGAACGCTGCCAATCATGAAGCGGAACGACGGTGAAAGCGGCTTTCTTGAGGATCTCGATATATTCCGCCCAAGGAATATCGCAATGGAGCGTAACATTTTTGGGTACATCCAATCCTTCGATGCTCGCCTTGTCCGCAACGACGACAAACGGATAAGGCAAATCCTTGATCGCTTCGAAAAAAGTCTTATAATCGCGTCCTGAACGACCTGCGGCAAAACCATAGTCCCCTTCCGGCAGGTATAGACCGTCGGGATATCGTGTCGGATCAAGAATATTGGATGCAAACAGGATTGTCGCGAAACGCGATTCGTCATAATTGAGATACTCCGCCCAAAGACGACGCTCTTCCGTCGAATACACGACAAAACGGTCAACCGAGCGATACAAGAAACGACGAATAGCCCGTTTCACTTTCCACTTTAATCCCGGTTGCGGTTCGGGCAAGAACATTTCTCCCATTACAGCGCCCGCTTTTTTACCCAACAAAAACAGGAAGAGCGTGTACCACAAATTTTCCGATCCGCCAAAACAGACGACATCCCATTCCTTTTGACATCTTGCTTTATTCCACGCCGTTTCTCTTGCGTTTTTTCCGCGAATATCGGGCGGAACCGCATTCACGACATGATCTCGCCACCACGGAATGTCCCACATTCGCGAGAGAGCCAAAATTTTTATTTTCGATTCAGAAAATACCATTTTTTTGAAGCCCCCCGACAGTAGCCCTTTGAAGGGTGGTGCACGACAAATTAGAACGATACGAAATACATTTTATCTGCGAAAAGACAAGGAACAGTAAAACAATAACTTCCGCAGCATATCTTGTCATCCTCGCCCCCGATCCGAGTCGAGGGTGGTCACCGGCGGCAATCCGAATGGGCGATTTTCCAACACGATTGCACCATCACAAATGGATACTGTGCAATAGGTCAGGAAACCTAATCTCTAGATTCCCGTCCGTGTGAGAACGATGAATTGATTGTTTTTCTGTCGCTAAATCCCGGGTTCATGACTTCGCCGAATCCACACCGACTTTCGTCTCATTGTATCGAACGAGTCTTATGATTGCAAGATGCTAAGAGGGGGAATACCTAAGGCGGACCTCCGTCCGACACGCCGAACACATCGGGAGTCCGACAACCGTCAAACAACTTCGACTCACATCATACGGAATGCAGCAGGAGCAGGGCATTGTCGATGATTCTTTGGCGAAAACGCTCCTTTTCCTCGTCGGATTGATCGCTGAAACCGCTCTCGCGATCCAGGATTTCACGTTCCACGTCGTAACTGACGATCAAGCCGAGAATCTGCGTGCACTGGAACAAAGCGGTCTTACGGTCCAAGCGGTCGTTGATTGCCAAGGCCAGACGCAGCATCATGTCATAGTACCGTTTGAGATACCGATCGTAAACATCCTGGTAAAATTCGGACGGGAAATACACCTCAAGCAGGATGATTTTCACATAGCAATAACCTTCGTCCGGAAGACGGTAAAGCCCGTCGAGCATGACCCTGATTACGCGAGCAAGAATCCGTTCCGCTTCCTCGGGAGTAAAAAACTTTTTGTCTTCCACGTCGTCGAAGCAGGATTGGAGATTACTCACGTGGCCGTCGACGGCCCGCCCGAGCACTTTTTTGTACAAATTTTTTTTCGTTTTGAAATAATACAGAACCAGCGGATGCCGGACGCCGGCTTCCTTCGCGATCATGTCGATCGTCGTCATTTCGAACGGAATTTTCGAAAAAACCTTGATCGCGGCGATGACGATCCGTTCCTGCGTTTCCGGCTCCGCGCACCGGAGAGGCGTCGTTTGATTCAGGACGCCGAGTCGACGGCCGGGCTTGGCGTTGATCGTCAAAGGAATATGTTTCTCCGCCTCCTCGGGCGGAAAATCGAGAATCGCCAAGGCGTTACGTTTGACGAGGGTCTTCAGTTTCGAAAAGACCGTCGATTCGGAAACATCCAGGTTTGTGAACCGACGAATCGCATTTTGCTGGAGCCGGAAGGCGATGAGCATCCCGAAGGTCGAAACCGCCTGCAAGCAGGACAGGGCTCGATTTCCGTGCCCCGAGACCGCACCGAAAATCCTGACGGCGTTTTCGTAGCGACCTTGAAAAAAAGAGCGGTAGTACTTGTCGTAATATTCGCCGGGAAACGCATTTTCATGCAACAACAGTTTTTCCGGACAGAATCCCGTTTCGTCCGGGCGATACAGCCCGTCCATGAGCAGATCAATCAGGTCGCAAAGTTTTCGAGCGGCAATGTTCCCCGGTCGGTTTTCTCCCGGATCGTCGTCACGGAGGGAAGCCGACCGGGTATGAAAGGCCCTCATGACACTTTCCAGGGTGATTCCGTATAAGTTCGCTTTGCTCTTGAAATGATACATGATCAAGGGAACCTTGACCTTTGCCTCCCGGGCGATCGCGGCCAGGGAAACAACCTCGAATGGCTGAACCGCGAAGAGTCGTATCGCCGCTTCGACGATTCGTCGGACCGAGTCGATGGAAAGGTCGGGTGTGACCGAATCGGATGGACTCGTTTCGTCGTGAGATATTTCTTCCAACCGCACTGTTGAACGGATCGGCAGATCGGGAAACGATTCTTCCAGTTCAGGGCAATCCAGCATTCGAGCCACGTTGGTAACGACGACTTTTTTCAGACCCACGACTTCCTCTTGCGTAAATCCGGCCATTCCGGCAAATCGGACGAGCGCGTGTCGCTCGATTTGGAATGATAAAATCTGGCCCATGATCGCCACGGCCTGAAAGATGACTTCCTCCGGTTCGGTGGGTTTCATCAGCGGCGTGAGAATGTCCCGCAGAAAAAGATATTGATTACGGAAATATCGGTCGTAGAACTCGAACTCAAGCTCCGAGGGATAAAACATCTCGAAAAGAATGATTTTTTCATACCGGTGATGGTGGGTCGTTTCGCCGTAGAGCCCGTCCATGCTGTCGGTGATGAAGGACCGGAGTAGCGAGGCCGCCGATGATTTCGAAATCCCACCCTCGTTTTTCGTCGTCTCGCGCATCCGGGCAAGGGAATTTTCATACGGCGTCAGCGCCTCCCGGAGAACGGCGCGGCAAAGATTCGTTTTTGTCTTGAAATTCTTGGTCAAAAGTGAGGGGCTGACTCCCGCTTCTCGGGCAATCATTTCCTGTGTGACGGCATCGGCGGGACAGCGTGCGAACACATCGATCGCCGCATCGATCATGCGTTGGTGCGATCCGGGACGGTCATCAAAATTCCGTTCAATCCTTTTCAAATGATCCATGGTTCGTTCCGTCGACCTGAACGGACGACAAAGACAGTTACACGAGGCGGAATGCCGACGGGGTGACAATGTAATAAGTGTTACTCATCCGCAGGAATCTTCACTGATTCGGGCTGAAATCGTCATTTCCATTTGTGTGGACGGGTATTTATCAGGAAATGGCGCAGTGTATGATTGATCATACGCTCACTTTTTCAAAAAGCACGAAAAATTTCCGAATCGCAATCATTTTTTCATTCCCGAGAGCGAAAACTTCGCATCTCGGGCCGACTTTTTCCTGTAAAAAAGTACAGAACAATTGTACAGCCCAAAGCGAGCCCTTTTTTGACCCAAATAAAGACGAGCAAAGCCCTTCTAGAAGCAAAAATCAGTAAAAACATAACATTTAATAGGTCAGTATTCCAGAGAATTGTTTTCGAGTGAAACATCATTTGTAACCTTCGGTTCCGTAGGGCC
>JBEBTM010000276.1:0-6246 GCA_040393745.1 Thermogutta terrifontis
AGTGCGGCTTCGTCGCTACCCTTGCTCAAATCGATGGTCCGGATGGTTTCCTTGGCCTTTTCGATCATGTCGTGCCGACCGGAAGCGAAAATTTTCGTGCCGGAAATATCCACGGCGGTCCTGAGCGAAGCGTCGTTGACGTCGATCCCCAGAAGGGGCCGCATAACGCCCAGCGCTTCGTCGGCAGTCATGTTGGTCAGTTCGATGATATGGATCGTACTCGAGAGCTCGTCGGGGTTGTCGATTCGCTTGACGATGTCCCGGATGGCCCGGAGCGTACCGCCGGTTTCCGTGATGAGAACTTGTTGCGATTTCGGCAATACGTTGATGCTCGCCTGCGGTCCGAGCAGGGGTTCCACCTCGGCTTGAATCACGTCCGGAGCCGTTCGGGTCAAACTGAACACGCATCGGCAGATTTCATATTTTCCCCGATCGTCGAGTTCAGCCGGAGTGATCGGCTCCAAGAGGTTCGGAGGAATTCCATCAGGCAGGAAAACCACAAACATTGATTTGCCTTTACGAATAATCGTGTATTCTTTGAAAAGGAGATAAGAATTCAGTACGTCGAGCGCTTCGGTGGTTGAATAATACCGGCTGTCGGTCAAGTTAAGCGATCCCTGTGGGACGTTGTCGACTTGGAGTGAAAGCCCCGACTGTTCGGCGAACCATTCGATCACGTCTTTCCAAGGCACAAACCGGAAGTTGAACCGGAGTCGCTTTTCGCCGGGTTTGGCGGGGTCGTCGATGGCGGTTTCAAATCGACTGGGCTCGTTGCGACCGAGATCGGACCTTCGTGGATCCTCGGGTCGTCGTGATTCGGAACCCGGCGTGTCGTTACGCCCGCTTTCCCGGCGTTCGGTATCATCCCGTCTCGGCGGGCCCTCCGGCTTAGCCGACACTTCCGTACCCGCTGTTGCTTTGGGTTCCTCCGTCGGTTTTGTTTCCGGCGTTTTAACCTCAGGTGCTTTTTCCGATGCAACCGGCTTGGATTCTTCCGTTTTCGGTGAAGCCGGCGGTTCGTCTCCCGGCAACGGACGTGGCGGTTTCACTGTCTCGGGTTCCGTCGCCGCAGCTGGCGCCGAAGTCTGCGATAGAGTCAATCCGACCAGGAGGACTGTCCGCAACGGCCGCAGAAAGCTTGATTTCACAGGCTCTTCCTGTTTGACCGGTGAATCCTGCCGAACCGGCGACTCGGTTCGAACCGGCGAGACCGTATTCACCGGCGAATCGGTCTTCACGGTAGGTTCCTCGTCCTCTTCCGCAACCGGCTCGACTTCCGTCATCTCCGTTTCTTTCGCGGCAGGCTTTGTGACGGCGGGTTTTGCAGGCTCCGGGTCGGCAGGCAATTCGAGGATTGGCTGCGGCTCTGCGGACGCTTCGGCAATCGGGAATACGGAGCCTTCCGTCGCAACGGGCGGAACGGGTGTCGGTTCTTCAACCGGTTCGGGTTTGGCGGGTTCCACCGGTTCCTCAACGGCAGGAGCTATAGGCTTTTGGGGCGTTTCGACGGGCCGGTTAAGTTCGACTTTCTGCTCCGGCTTATCGTTTTGACGACAACCCGAACAACCGCTTTGCAGCGCAAACAGGGAAAGGAGGGCAATTCCAGCGACAGTAATTTTGTAGGATTTCATCGTTGTCATGTTCCCGATGGGCACAAAATGAGACCGTGGACGTACCAACGTCCGCAACCGTAATTATAAACCATCGTTCTCCTATTTCGGACTTCCGAAACTAGGAAAAAGAGCGGAAATTTTCCGGGAAACCAGAAAGGCAAGACAAAACAAGTCATTCGGGCTACTTGTCCCTATTGTAACGATTCTTCCAAGAAAGACAAAGAGCCGGGACGACGTTTCGTTACGTCCCGACTCTTTAAGTGCTACGGGAAAAAACTAGGATCAGAATGGCAAGATGGAAGCTATCCATTCCTTAAAACCGGGGAACATCGGTGTCGTATGATCCCAGAAGTAAGCATACAAGCCCGCCGTGAACAAAACGACAAGAATCCCGACCACCAGAGCACCCTTTGAAGTCGTCAAGTCCATGTCCGTCTTGCTTTCCTGCTTGAACGGTTCCTGAAGCGGCCTGACGATTGTCATGAGCGTCATTACGGCGATGATCGACAGGAACGTGATGGTCATCCGGTCCAGGAAGCTGATATGCGAAGCGAACACCATCAACGAACCGTAGATGATCGGGTTCAAGATCAAGGCCGTGAGCCCGCACATGCGCGGAGCCCGGTTGACCACGAATCCGAACAGGAAGGCAGCCAGAATACCCGGCGAAATGAACCCCTGGAATTCCTGGATGAACGTGAATACGCCCCCGAATTTCGGGTCCGCCAGTTGCGGAGCCAACCAACACCCGAAGAGCATGATCACCACCACGGAGATTCGGCCCACCCAGACGAGCGTTGTTTGCGAGGCGCTTTTGTGTAGGTATTCCTTGTAAATGTCCATCACGAAAATCGTGGACGTTGCATTGAACAACGCGGCCAACGAACTAATGATCGCCCCCAGCAACGCGGCCAGCACGAACCCGCGGAGCCCGCCGGTCGGCACAAGTCGCTGCATCAGGAGTGGGAAAGCGGAGTCATAGTCGTAACCGGTCATGGTATCCGTGTATTTCGGCTGTTGGAGATAGGGCAGCTTCTTGAATTCGTCCTTCATGGCCTTGAGGGCGCCGGACGGATCGCCGTTGAACTTCTCCGGAACGTCGAACTTCATCGTCTGCGCGTTGAAGGCGACCATGCGCGCCGCCATTTCCGGTTGGAATTTGACGAACTGGTCGTCGAAGGCGAAGAGCTTTTTCTGGGTCGTGTTATCGGCCGCCATTTTTTCGAACTTCTCCACCGTGGAAACCTTTTCATGCGCGCTGTTCCGCATCGTATCGCTGTAAAGGTTAAAGGCGATAATCCCCGGAAAAATCACGATAAATGGAATGAGTAGCTTCAAAATCGCGGCGAACACAATGCCCTTCTGACCCTGCGAAAGAGACTGAGAACCCAAGGTCCGTTGCATGATGAACTGGTTCAACCCCCAGTAATACAGGTTCGGAATCCAGATACCGAACAGGAGGGCCGTGATGGGCAAAACCCCGTCGGTCCAAGGCAAATTCATACGGAGCTTGCTCTTATTGAGCATGTTGAAGCGTTCCCAGGAATTGGCGTCGGCGAACTCCTTTTGGATTTTAGCCTGGTCGTCCGCCGACATGTCCAAATCGGACATCGCTTCGGTCAACGTGTTCGTCCTGGGCGGCGCGACCGCCTTCTTATCGGCATCGCCATCGGCCTTGGCAATCCCCTCCCCGGCCGGAGACGCTTCGGCAGGCTCGGGTAGCGGCTCACCTTCCGCCGGCTCGGCAACATCGGTAGCCACAGCAACGACCGGGGCGGGGCCTTCGACTTTCATGTCCCCCAAAGCGCCCATCGCGAAATAAAGAATAATGGCGCCGCAAAGAATCAGAGCCGACCCTTGAATCAAGTCCGCCCAGGCGCAAGCCTTTAAACCGCCCAAAAAGACGTAGGTCGCCGCGACGATCCCGATGATCCAGCAGAACGTCAGGATATCCAACGAAAGGGCCAGACCGGTCAGCGGAATCGAAATCGCGTTCGTGTCCTTGAAGAAAACGGCATACGCCTTGGCACCGGAATACGTCACCACGGCGATATTGACACTGGCGAGCGTGGCCATCATGATGAGCGACATGACCGTGCGAGCCGCTTTATTGTACCGCGTTTCCAGAAATTCCGGGATCGTATAGACGCCCGCCTTGAGGAATCGGGGCAAAAAGACAAACGCGACAATTACGAGTGATACCGCCGCGATCCATTCATAAGAGGCGATGGCAAGCCCCAAAGAGCTGGCCGCCTGGCCCGACATGCCGACGAACTGTTCCGTCGAAATATTGGCCGCGATGAGGGAAAAACCGATGAGCCACCAAGCCAAACCGCGACCGGCCAGGAAGTAGGATTCGCTACTTTCCGAATCGCCTTTTTTCTGGCGGCTCATCCCGATACCGACGGCCACCACGGCGATCAGGAAGGCAAAAAAGATGACGACGTCGACGATCCAGGCGGCCTTACCGCCAACCTGTGCGAAGAGTGCTAGTGATTCCATGGACATTTTTTTGAGGGGTTAACGGACAGCCAAAGCCGACAGTGAAATGGCGGCGGAGAAAATTGGAGCACTCATCTTCCCAAATGTCCACCAAAAAATCAACCCCCATGACGCCAAAATCCCGGCACCTTGTCAGTCGTCGCCGTAGCCGTGCGGACCGGCATCGTCGCGGCGGCCCAATTGGGTGTAGATGGTCGGGTCGATCGAGTCGAACAACATCCGAACATTTCCGTTCCCAAAGGCGAAATTCGCTCCGCCCGGATGATGCGAGCCGTATCCGCCGACGTAAAGTTGTTCCGGCATTTCTGTTTCCCAAAGATTGTGATCCCCGGTCGCTTCCGTAGTTTCGTCACTGCTTTCCTCACGGTACGAATAAGAAATCCGAGCCCGGCCTTTTGCGTCGCCGCTCATTTCGTAGGGCATCGTAGCCGGATTGATGCTTCCATCGGCGCCGAACGGCATCGGCCAAACGGCACCGATTGAGGGGGCGTTGAGTTTCGTGCCCGTATTGCGAATCGTCCCCGGCGTTCCTGACATCCAGCCGAGCGAGGCATTACCGCCCCCGCCTGCAGACCGCCGCCGCCAAGCATCGTACATCGACGATTCACCCAAAAAGACCGTGTGCGCGGTTCCGTCCGCGATATCTCGGCTCCGCAGTCCGCTGTTCAGGAAAAACACGCCTCGATTGTCCGCGTCGATCGGTGTTTCCACGCCATCGTGACAGGCCATGTAATGGACCCGTATCGATGCACCGGCTCCACTACTGGGGCAGAGAAACCCGGTGGGCCCCGGCGAAAGCCAGGCTGCTTCATTCGCCGGATCGTATACGCCCTTGGAGAAATCGATCATCGCATAAAGCGGAGCCTGTTCGAGGAAAGGTAAAATCCGGGGAATCCAGCCCATGTGATTGCCCACGGGAACGTTACGGATGGGTCCGGCGTCGTTGACCGTCCCCGGCGGTAATACGCCCAAGGCTTCTTCGTAAAGTTTGACGGCAAGAATCTGTTGCAATAAATGGTTTTGGCACTGGGATCGTCTCGCCCCTTCCCGTGCCGCCTGCACCGCCGGCAACAACAACGCGATCAGCATGCCGATGATCCCGATGACGACGAGGAGCTCCAGGAGCGTGAAAGCGTTTGAAATACGGCGTTTATTCATGGGCTTCGGGCAGGGCGACAAGTTTTCGTACTGAATATTTCAAGCGGGACGGCAATTCCGGGTCCGTCGTTTGAACCGTGATTTCCGCGACCGGTCGTCCGTCTTTCTCCGTCGTTTTGTAGCCGACATGCAAGTCGCTGATCGAGCCGAGTTCGCTCCGGGAAACGGTCAAAGAAAAATCATCCGGAACCGATTCGCTCTTTTGCGAAGCGAGACGCTCCAGATCCGACGCCAACAGCCGAGCCTGGAGGACCTGAAACCGCCGGGCCTCGTCCCGCTGCTCCCGAATGATCGTCTGCGTCAGGACGAGCAGGGTCACACCGACCACGGCCAAAGCCACGAGGCCGGACATGGTTGCCACGCCACGCTGAATTGTTCGTCGCTTCATGGGTTATTCTCCAAAGGGAGTCACTGGAATTCGTGCTATCACCGTCCGCCAGTTGCCCAGATTTCGGGAATCGACAGGACCGCCCTTCCGGGTGAACGGGTTCAGCGCGTCCGTGTCCGGTGTTTCATGCGTCAATTTGCCATGCCGATCCATCGGGGGCGTCCAGATCGACAGGGCGATCATTCCGGCAAACTCACCTTCCCCCTGCTGGAACCAAGCCACGGCATGCTCCGGTAAGGCATAGGTTTCCTGCCCGACAATCTCGTTGCCGCTCCATCGAGTGACAAGGCACTCGGGAATACTGAGGTCCTCGTGACCGGATTGAATGCGGTAAACACAGGTTTGAGCGTCGGGTTGAACGAGAATAAGCGTCTGCCGAACGACATCAATCTCCACGGCATCATGGATGTCCTTCCGGAAAGCGTCTGCCAATCGAGGTATCGCCAGTCGTGCCGCCTCGGTTTGGCTTTCCTTGATGCGAACCTCGGAAACGAGAAAGAGCAGAGAGACGGCCATACCGGCGACGAGGATTTCCAGCGTGACGACAAGGGCCGTTTCGAGTAGCGTGAATCCGGTGCGTTGGCA
>JBEBTM010000277.1:0-6227 GCA_040393745.1 Thermogutta terrifontis
TCAATATTTTACTACACCCGTCAAAACCGATGGCGATGGGAAGAAAAAGGTGATTGACATTGATTCCCGCGAAGGTTACAATCCCGTTAGCCGGGTTGTCTCGATAATGTTTTTTTCTATCGGAAAGCGTGCGTAGATGGAATCTTGGACCATGAAACGCTTGTTTCGACTGGCCGCTCTGATCGGTGCTGTTTTTTACCTCGCTTCGGAAGGACTTGCCGGAGTGGCGTCTTCTTGTCCTCACCGGGAACATCAGGAGGTCTTGTTGATTGGCAGGGCTCGAAGTTATCTGGAATCCATTTATACTAAAACGGCCCATTTTCCTCCGGAATTCCGTGCCTCTGCTGAAAAAAACGCGCAATCTATTGTTGAAAAGGGGTTTATGAAATTCAGGCGAGCTTCCGATTTTCGGCAACTCATGGGTGAACCGACCGATTTTGAATATTTAGGCCAAGTCTTACGCCGATGCGAAGATTCCCCGACGGATACCACCTCTTCCCGATCGGCATCGTCCAAAGCGGCCTCGTTTCTTGCCAACCGCTTCGAGCAACCCTCGCCGTGGGCTCTTGCCGTTCGCGTGGCTCTGCCGTCCCTGTTTTCCCACCTCGCCCGACACGGCGTTTTGACCCGGCATAACCCTCTGAATGAACGCGGTTCCCATCTGACTGGTTTCTTCGCAACCGCTTCAGCGGCTTTGAGTTCCGCTTCACCAACCCGGAATTTTGACGCCGGAGCCTGTAAAAAATCAATTTCCATGGACATCCCGCTCACCGCCCTTGGCGTGAGGGCTCTCGACGGCGGCGAACTCCCGTTAACCGGCTATCCGTCTATGGTCCGAACCATCGTTCTACGGATTTGACGGAAGGATTCTCAACGAAGCCGTTTTTCTTTCGTTTGTCCATTAGTTTCGGTGCAAAACCATACATCAGGAAAATACTTATGAAAAAATTCGCAATCATTTTCAGTACACTCTGCCTTTTCGGCATGACTGCTCTGCTTCACGCTCAGGAGAATATGGATCGACAGGAAAAGGTTAAGCAATCCATCGATAAAGGAGTCGCCTTCCTTCGCTCTACACAGGATAAAACCGGCGCTTGGGTCATGGATCGCTCCGGCGGCGCCTCCTCGGGTGAACGCCGAGGCGGTGGTCCCGCCGCTGCGGAAGGCCAGCGTCCCGAAGGCGGCAGGCGAGGCGGACGCGGCGGCGGTAGTACGGCGATGGCATCGGTCGGTCCCACGGCGGTCATTTTGACCGGGCTCTTCGATGTCGGCGTAAAACCGGACGATCCCATGATGGAAAAGGGCATGGCGTTTTTGAAGTTTGCCGCCCAGGAAGACGGGGGCATTTACACCCGCGACGGCTTCTTCCAGAACTACGAAACCTGCGTGGCCGTGATGTGCTTCGCGGTGGCTAATGACGCCGAAAAGAAGGCCAAAAAGCTCGACGAGGGCCCCTACGACGAATTGCTCGCCAAGGCGCAGAAATATCTGATCGGAAACCAGTACACTGAGGAACGCGGCGTAAAGCCCGACGACATGAGCTACGGCGGTATTGGTTACGGCGGCGATTCCCGGCCCGACTTGTCGAACACTCAGTTCTTCCTCGATGCTTTGGTCGCTTCGGGCAAAACGGCCGACGACCCCGCGATTCAAAAGGCGCTCGTGTTCGTGTCCCGGTGCCAGAATCTGGAGTCGGAGCACAACACGCAGGAGTGGGCCTCGAAGAATCCCGACGGCGGGTTCATTTATACGGCTCAAAGCAGTTCGGCCGGCGAAACCGCCGACGGCGGCTTGAAGAGTTACGCCTCGATGACCTACGCCGGTTTCAAGAGCATGATCTACGCCGGTTTGACCATGGAAGACAAGCGGGTCAAAGCCGCGTTTGAATGGATCACGAAGCATTACAGCGTTACGGAAAATCCCGGGCTCGGCCAAACGGGCGTCTACTATTATTACCAGACCATGGCCAAAGCGCTGGACGTGATGAAACTGGATGAAATCGAAGATGCCGCAGGCAAAAAGCACGCCTGGAAAACCGAACTTACCGATGAACTCCTGTCCCGGCAGCGTGAAAACGGTTCCTGGATCAACGACGCCTCGTCGCAGTACATGGAAAACAATCCGAACCTCGTCACGGGCTTCGTTTTGCTCGTCCTGGCCGATTGCTCGAAATAACGTAACCGTGAAAGGGGACCATATCATGACAAATCTGCGCGAGAGGTACGCCTTCACGCTGGTCGAACTGCTCGTGGTCATCGCGATCATCGGCGTTTTGATCGCCCTGCTTTTGCCCGCGGTTCAGGCCGCGCGGGAAGCGGCGAGGCGAATGCAGTGCCAGAACAACCTGAAACAGTGGGGGCTCGCCATTCACAATTACCATGCCACGTTCGACATGTTGCCCCGTTCGGTGGATGTGAACGGATATTCCATCCATTCCCGGGTGCTCCAGTACATCGAACAGGGCAGTTTCATGGCGGATATCGATTTTTCCGTGCCCGTCTGGGGAAATAAAAGCGCGCCCAGTACCGAGCTTTATGAGGTGATGCGTTTTCCGGCTCCGATCCTGCTGTGTCCCAGCGAATCGGAATCCCGGGTTCGCAATCACACGCATCCGGCCGTTTACGAATCGTATTCCACGAGTTACGTTTTCTGTTACGGGACCGGCACGAATTATTTCTGGACGCAAATGAACGGTTCCGACGGTCCCTTCCAGTGCGAAACGGTTTTCGCGGACCCGGCCCCTTCGGACCGGGAATCCACGGGGTTCACGTCCTTCGCCAGTCTCACGGCCGGTACGAGCAACGTGATGATTTCCTCGGAAACGCTGTTCGGTTATCGTGACGCGCCCGCCTCGCCGGATAAGAAAGACTGGCAGCGCATGGCCTTTCTCGATACCTCGCTGGGCGGGGCGAGGGCGAACATCGACCTTGTCGCACTCGCTTCGACCACGGCGCCGACCTTGGTTCACCGGGGTGGCCCCTGGCTTTCGGGACGGACCTACGCCGCGGGCTACACATCGTATTACACACCGAACTTCGCCGTTCCCGACTGCTGGATTCGCGGTGATTCCAACTATTATACGGCCCGGAGTTCGCATCCCGGCGGTGTCGGCGTGGGCATGGGCGACGGCAGCGTTTCCTTTCATTCGGACACGGTCGACCTTTCCGTCTGGCGTGTGAAAAGTACCAACGACGGAGGAGAGCCGGTCATCGACACGTCCATTACGCCGTAAGCGGCAAGGCGGAGTGGAGAACGGTGAATGGACGAACGGCAATCTGCGATTGCCGTTTACGGCATGTCCATGACACCAATCATCCATGACCGCAGGTCTCACGGCTTGTCATTCTCCGTTCTTCGCTCTCCATCCCCTCCCCCTCCCCATTTTCAAATTTCCGTTCTCAAAAAATGACTCAACACATCGAATGTCCCGTCCTGGTCGACGGGCTCTCCAAGGAATATCGTGTCGGCACGAACCGCGTGCAGGCTCTTAATAACGTTTCCCTTTCCGTCCACCCCGGCGAATTCGTCACGATTATGGGCGCGTCCGGCTCCGGGAAGAGTACGCTGCTTCACATGATGGCCGGCCTGGCCGAGCCGACCGTGGGTACGGTCAAAATCGACGGCGTGGACCTAACTTCGCTCGGCGACGCGGCCCGGACCCGTTTTCGTCTCGAAAAGATCGGCGTCGTTTTTCAGGCTTTCAATCTCATTCCCACGCTCACGGCCGAGGAGAATATCCTGCTCCCGTCGATGATCCAGGGCGGCAAAACCGTGACACCAGGTCGGCTTGACGAACTGCTTGAAACGCTGGAAATCAGGGACCGCCGCAGTCACCGGCCCGATTCACTCAGTGGAGGTGAACAGCAGCGGGTCGCCATCGGTCGGGCTCTCCTGATGAATCCCGCATTGGTGCTGGCCGATGAACCCACGGGAAATCTCGACTCCGCGAGCGGCCAACGACTTTGCAAACTGCTGCGAAATCTCTGTGACGCTCAAAAGCGAACCATCGTCCTTGTCACGCATGAAAAAAGCGTTGCCGATTGGGGGGACCGTTGCATCACGCTCAAAGACGGGAAAATCAGTACGGATTCGACCGAAACAGAAGGAGGCGAACAATGAACCTGCTGCTCAAGCTGATTTTTCGCGACGCCTGGTATCACCGGGCCAGGCTTGCGCTGGCCGTTTTGGCGACCGTGGCGATGTCCTGCATGATCGTCTGGCTCATCGGGAGCATCGATTTAATGGTCGTGAAATTCGACCAGGACGCCGAGAATTACCTCGGACATTATCAGCTGGCCATGGTTCCAGGCATGGAATTACCGACCGAAAACACCATACCGGGACCCCTGCAAGGTCCGGCACGACCGCTCTTGTTTCCGTCCGAGCTGATCGAGGAACTTCGGGCCGATGACATGGTCGTCCAGGTTTCTCCCGCCAGGCAGCTTCGTAATGTAACGGGAAAAATGCGCGACGAAAATGATACCGAAGCCGCATTGCGTCGCCAGCGTTCGATCACGGGACTTCCCACGCAAAGTCCGGTAATCATCGGCATTGACGCGGCCGAATCGCCGTTCGAACTGGAATCGGGTCGGTGGTTCAATAACACACAGGAAATCGAGGGTGTGATGGGAACCGGCGCGGCGAAGAGTCTCAGCGACTGGGGCGGCGGCGATTTCGAACCCGTCAAAGTCGGCGATTCGGTCGTCTGCCGGATCGAAACCCGGGATTTCACCGTGAAAGTCGTCGGTCTCATCGAGCAGCGTCTCGAAGGCGGCGGCCGGGCTGCGGCCGATCCCGCCGTGGGGGCGCTTTTCATTCCGCTCCGGGCCGCCCGCGACATGGCCCGGCAAACCGGCGGCGATCCCGAAAAGGAAGCAATCCGGACGGATTACGTTTACGTGCAATTACGGGAGGGGGCGAATACCCGCTTGTTCGAACGGACCTGGCGGGAGCATCTTGCCAAACGGGGCATCGACATGAAATTTCTGGACGTGGACAAAATCCAGGATCGCCTCAATCAAACCCGGGAACGCGGTGCCGGCGGTCTCATGGGCGGTGCGGCCTCGCTCAATTCGATCATCGTCTTCTCCACGCTTGTTTCCGTACTGATTGTCTTCACGGCGTTGAGCATGGGCGTAAACGAGCGAACTCGAGTATTTGCCATGCTTCGTGCCGTCGGGATGTCCCGAAGGAAAATCGCGGCGCTCGTTTTCGGGGAAAGTATCATCCTGTGTCTGCTCGGCTGGGTCGGCGGTATGGCCGCGGGCTGGCTCGTTTTGCAGCTTTCCGTTTGGTCGCAACCCGACGTTTACGGTACCGGCAAGACGGTTTCGTTGGGCATGCAACCGGTCCTGATCGCGGGGGTTGCCGCCCTTGCCGGCTCGCTTCTCTCGGCGGTGATTCCGGCCTGGCGGGCCACGCGAATCAGTCCGCTGGAGGGCATGAACCGGGGGTACACGCAAGCGATTTCCGCGAAATGGTTCGTGTTCGCCGCGATTCTCGGGAGCTGTTTGATCGTCGTGAATCCGGTCCTGGTGTATTATGAGCCGATCGCCAAAGGAAGCGAACTGCGACTGTTCCTGTACACTTACATAGGCTTGCCCACGCAACTGCTCGGTTGCCTGCTGCTGTGCCCGATGGTTATTCTTGTCGCGGAAAAGTTTTTCACGCCGCTTGTCGCCCGGTTGCTTCAACTGCCGAAACCGCTTTTGGCGTCGCAACTGAGCAGCAATCTCTGGCGAACCCTGGGTACGACGCTGGCCCTTTGCGTAGGATTGGGCGTGTATTCGTTCTTGGAAATCTCGGGCTATTCGATGCTGGCTCCCTATCTCCAGTCGAAATCGATTCCCGATACACTCGTCACATTTCTGCCCAACGGACTTCCCGAAGCGGAAATTGCCACGGTGCGAAACATGCCCGGCGTGGATTCGAAGCGGTTTCTGCCGATTGCCCTGGACCAGTCTCGATTCTCGCAGCGGCAATCCGAACGTTTTGAAGCGAACGGACTCATCAAAATGCAAACGAGCGCGGTCGTATTCGGTGTCGACATCGACGAAGCGTTCGGACCCGGAGAACACGGGGGGCGACCGCTCCTTGAATTACCGTTCCAAGAAGGTGATTTGTCCTCGGCCCTGGAGAAGCTAGGTTCCGGCGGTCGGTATTGCCTTGTTCCCGATTCCTTCGCCAATCGGGCCGGCGTGCATGTCGGTGACAAGCTGGAGCTGGTT
>JBEBTM010000278.1:0-6226 GCA_040393745.1 Thermogutta terrifontis
ACGTTTCCACGGCCCCATAGTACTTTAATGATGCAAGGTCGGCACTCACAAGAGGTTGCAACAACTCAAGAGATCGCGGACCCTGAAGAGCGATCATTCCTCGTTCAGCGCTATCGTCGATAAGCTTCACGTCAAGGTTCGGCGATTGGGCCAGGCATCGCCGAAAAAAAGCGATGTCTTTATCCCGATTGGATGCATTGATCACGACGTAATAATACGGGGTATTACCGTCGACTCGATGCAACAGTCCGACCAACAGGTCGTCCAAGACACGACCTTCGAAATCGGTCAGCAACGAATACCGAATCTGTCCCGACTTCAAGATTTCGATGTTGCGGGTTAAAACAGAATCGAGGAACGCGGCAGCGTCCGGACCTTCAAAAACCAGTCGCCCCATGTGCGAAACATCGGTCATTCCGACGTGCCGACGAACGGCCTCGTGTTCCTGGATCACAGAAGAATATTGTACGGGCATTTCCCAGCCGCCGAATTCGACCATTCGAGCACCCTGAGCGATGTGCCAATCATACAGGGGAGTGCGCAGAAGATGAGCCATCTTGACGTTCCTTACAGGTCTCTCTACAACGTTGCTTTTGTGATGATACGTACCGACCGGGTAAAGCACTCACGGACAAAACCGGGGCGATTCACCCGAAAAAATCTCCGTTATTATAACCTGCAATCTCAAAATGGGAAGAACAATATTTCTTTTTTTAGAAACTTGAGCATGGCGTGATAACCTTGAAATACGGTCCGGTTTGGGCGGATCGGGCGCGAGGGTCACGGCGAAGTGTAGCGGAATTTCCGACTCTTGGCTTTGCCTTCCTCCGGACGTTATCGGTCCTTTCGCACAAACCCTCGGCCGTAGAAATGGGCGACCAGTTCGCCTTTTTCATTGGTCACGGGCACCTCGAACGACTGTAAACTCTTTGACCGGGATAAAAGTTTTGCCTCGGCAAAAAGCGTGCCCGTGGTCGTCGGTTTGAAAAACGACATCGTGCTCTCGATGGAAACCGTAACCTGATCGTCCTGCGTATTGCTGGCTACGGCGAAGGCGAAATCGGCCAGCGTGAACAGGGCTCCGCCTTGGACGATACCCACGGCGTTGTAGTGTCGGGATTGGACTTCCAGTTTCACTTTTGCGTACCCGGGGGCAACGTCGACGATTTCAATGCCGGTCACTTCGGTGGCAAAACGGTCGCTCTGGAAACGTTTAACGAGCTCTTCTTTGGAAATATTCATAATTCAGGCTGGCTGCGGTGCGAGGTTACCCGATAAAAAGAATAACCGGCATTCGCTTGTTTTTCATGTTGTAAAACCCCAAAATCAGGTATAATAAGCCGAACGATGGGAAGTTCGATATTTGCCGAAGTATCTCCAAACAGGCCCAAAAACCATGAGCACCAACGCCGCCAAGCCGCCTGTGGGCGCTACGACACAAAATCTTGACGAAACCCTCGAACGTCGCATCGACGAGACGCGGCGCCTCGTTTTGCGCGTCGACCTCTGGCTCTCCGTGATCGTTTTGGTCACGATCCTGTTCGGCGGACTGCTTTTGGCGATCCTGGCCGATCATTGGCTGTTCAAAGACGGGCTTTCGGGAACGATGCGATTCGGCATTTTCGGCGGTTTGGCCCTCCTTGCCGGACTTTATATCTACCGCCGCATTGTACCGCTTTTCCTTTACCCGATCAATCCGGTCTATGCGGCCAGCGTTTTGGAGCAGAGCGCCCCGACACTGAAAAACGCACTCCTCAACTGGATTCTGTTGCGTCAGGAGCGGGAAGAACGCGGAGCGTCGCAGGATCGATTGACCGAGCGCATGTACGACGGCGTGGCTCGGTCGGCGGCCAGCGGAGTCGCGGCGGTTCCCTCCGAGCGGGCCGTGGACCTGCGCGGTGTGGGCCGGTGGAGTATTATACTGGCGATTTTGTTCCTGTTTTTCGTGGTCTACTGCATCCTCTCGCCGAAGAGTCCGTTTACATCGCTGGCCCGAATCATCTTGCCCATGAGCGGCATTGATCGCCCGCAGGCGGTTCGGTTTCTCGATATTCAACCGGGTAACGCCGTCTTTCAGCAGGGGGAAAAGACGACCGTTTCCGTGGAAATTGTCTCGAACAGCCTGAATTTGGGCAACGAACCCGTATACCTTTTCTTTTCCACGGACGATGGCCAAGCGGTCCGGCAGGCGATTCCGATGAACAAACCGGAGGGGAAAGCCCGCTTCGAAGCCCCGTTTCCACCGGGAAAACAGGGATTTGTCAGCGGTGTCGAATACTGGATCGGCCAAGGTGAAAGCCGGTCGGGTGCTTTCAGGATCGAAGTTCGCCCCACGGCGTCGATCGAAGTTGCATCGTTGACGTATCAGTATCCGGCCTACACGGGAAAAGAGGACGAAACTGTCGAAAATTCCGGCGACATCCGAGCCGTGGAAGGCACCGAGGTCCGCATTCGTGCCAGGAGCACGTTACCCCTGGAGCGGATGGACCTTCTCTTCGAAGGCAATGCCGCCCTCTCCACGCCCATGCGGATCATGAAAGACAAGCCGAACGAGGCGGTGACGTCGTTGATTTTGGAACGGGATGCGAAAGACGAATCGACTCCGACGATCCGCAATTTTACCTTCAGAGCCGTGGATCAGGACGGCTTCGAAAGCCGTCGGAGCGGCATGTTCCGGATGGAAATTCTGCCGGATCGGGCTCCACGCATCCAGTGGGGTGAATCGCCGCGGAATCTGAACGACCTTGCCGAACTGGAAATCCCGGTGAACGGTTCGCTGGAATTGCCGATCCAGGCGGAAGATCCCGACTTCGCGCTACGTTACGTTCGATTTCATGTGGACACTCCAAACCGAGCAACTCGGCCCGTTGAGCTGCTGAATTCCGGGGCGACCGGTCCCACGCCGCATTCGGGGGTCGTAAATGTCAAAACGGTGTTCAAGCCGAAAGACTACCGCCTCACCGAAGGCGACAGTGTGGATGTCTGGGCCGAAGCGGTTGACTCGAAATATCCCGACGCCAACACGGCAACCACGCGGCGCATTAAGATTACCCTTGGCAAACAGCAGGAGCAGGACGCGAACCAACCGCAACAGGAGCAGCAAAGTCAGGAAGAACAGCCGAAAGACGACAATAAGGGCGACAAGGATCAGGAAAACCAACGGGACGAGAAACAGAAAGACGACCAAAAACAAGAAGATTCCGAAGGCGACGGCGATTCCAATGAAGGGTCCAAAGCCGGAGAGAACAAGACGGACCAAGACAAAGCCGGTTCCGGTGAGGATTCCGCAAACGACCAGTCTCAAGGTGGTGACTCCGACGAAAACAAGCACGACAACGCCGCAAACGAAAACGCCGCAAACGACGGAAACGAAGCGTCCAAAGATCCCTCGGGCGATCAGCAGAACCCATCGGACGGTGGTGACGGACAGAAACAGTCTGACCAACGGGAGCAGGGGAAAAACCAAGAACAGAATCAGCAAAACGGCGGCAACGAGCAAAAGGGGCAAAACGGCCAACAGGACCGCGTCGATCCCGAAACGCAAAGCGGCGATGCCATGGACCGTATCATGGAACAAATGCGCAGAGAAAACAAGCTGCCAAGCGACGAGGAACTGAAGAAGCAAGCCGAACGACAGCAACAGGAGCAACAGAATCAGGAACAAAACGACGACAAACAGCAGGATGCGCAACAGCCCGGTGGCGGCGAGCAACCCGGTAACCAGCAAGAGCAGAACGCCGGAGACAAACGACAGAATGCGCAACAGCCTGGTGGCGGCGAGCAACCCGGCGACCAGCAAGAGCAGAATGCCGGAGACAAACAGCAGAATGCGCAACAGCCCGGCGGCGACGAACAACCCGGCAACCAGCAAGAGCAGAACGCCGGAGACGGTCAAGATTCGCAGCAGCCGCAAGATGGCGGGGGCGGTCAGAAGGATAATCAACAGCCCGGTAACGCTCAACAAGCATCCGACGAAGGCGGTGAAAATGCTCAGCAACCGTCCGGTGACGCTCGGCAGGATGGACCGCAACAGGGTACCGATGCGACGGACGGCCAGCAAAACGGGGCCGGTAATCAGGGCAACGAACAAAACGCAGGCGACAAAGACGGCGGTGACGCTCAGCAGACCGGTGGCAAGCAGCCCGGCGGAAACCAAGGCGGACAAGAGACCGATGGTGATGCGTCTGATGGTCCCAAAGATGGGGCGGGTTCGGAAAAATCGCCCGGCAAAGATCAGCACGGCGATGCTCCCGCCGGTGGTGAACGCTCGGGAGACCCCGATTCCAATCCGGCTTCGAAAACCGGCAACAATCAGAATTCCGACGGCGAGAATCTGCCTGTAAACCCCAGCGATAAGAAGCCGCGAGAGCGGAGTGACGACTTGGATCCTAATTCGTCGGATCGCCGCCAACAGGGAACGCACGGCGACGATCCCCAACACCAACAAGATCAGCAGGACAAAACCGACTTTCAGCACGCCTCGAAATCCGGCGATGGCGAAGGCAAAGGCGAGGAAACCAAGCAGACGGGCCAAAGTGACACGCTGCAAAAGTCGGACAAAGGCGAGCGGAGCGAATCAGGCACCGACGGCGAGGAACAGGACGGCGGAACCGAAGGTGAAGGCGAATCAAAATCGGGCGCCGGCCAAGAGCGGGAAAGCCAAAACGGTCCCAATCAGAAACCGGGGCAGCAAGGCGATCAGCCCGGTCAACAGAATCAACCTGGACAACCCAGCGATCAGCCGGGCCAGCAGAGTAACCAACCCGGTCAGCAGAATCAGCCTGGACAGCCCAGTAACCAGCCGGGCAATCCCGGCCAGTCGGGACAAATGTCCGAGGGAACCGGAGCTCCAGGCGCCGGCGGGGCAGGTGGGCAAGGGATTGCCAACACCGACACCGCAAGAGAAAATCCGAACGAAAAATATTCCGAACAGGTCACGAACCTCGTCTTGGAATACCTTGAGGACCAACTCAAGGAAAAGCCCAGCGAAGATCTTTTGAAGGAACTCGGTTGGAACGAGCAGGAGCTGCGCGATTGGCACCGAAAATGGAAGAGTATGTCCGATCAGGGCCAAAAAGCCCGGGAGGGCACGCAGGAAAACGAACAGTGGAAAGAAAGCCTGCGGAGTTTGGGGATCAAGCCGGATCGTCAGGACACACGGCGTTCCCGGGGCCATTCCAAAGATGTCGACGCCGCCACGGAGGTTCAGCGCTTCGCTCCCCCGCCCGGCCTGGAAAACCGGGCAAAAACGTATTCTGAGCAAATCGCGAAATAGTTTTCGCCTCAAACCGAAAAATAACGAGCCGCGACATGTCGTCGCGAAATCAATATGAAAAAAGCATCCAAACGTCCCGTAAAGCGGGTTGCCAAAAAAGCGGCTGTCAAACGGGGTTCCGCGTCGGGCGGTTCTCTGCCGGGAAAACCTGTCCGAAAGAAGGCCGCTCGGAAGCGAGTTCCCAAGAGGCCCTTGTCACGACGGAAAAGCATATTCGAAACAGAAACTCCCGAATCGCATCGGCTCCAGAAATTCCTGGCCGTGGCCGGTTTTGGCAGCCGGCGGCAATGTGAGGAACTCATCGAACAAGGGCGGGTCGAAGTCGACGGCGTCGTCGCCAAGCTCGGCACCAAGGTCGACCCGGTCCGTAGCGAAATCAAAGTCGACGGCGAAAAACTCAAGCGGTCCAAGCCGGTTTACATTGCCCTTTTCAAGCCGAAAGGCTATCTTTGTACCGACAACGACCAGCAGGGCCGCTCTCGCGCGATTGATTTGGTGCCCGCCACGTTCGGCCGCCTTTTCCTCATTGGCCGGCTCGACATGGACAGCGAAGGACTGATCCTGCTGACCAACGACGGAACCCTTTCGGAGCGGCTGACCCACCCGAAGTATGGAGTGCCCAAAGTGTACCGCGTCCAGGTGGCCGGGAACGTCACGCCGGACACCATTGAGAAACTTAAAACTGGTGAATACTTCGCCGAAGGTTACGCCAAAGCGGCTGATGCGGTCATCAAGGGCCGGTACAAACAGAGCACGATTCTGGACATCACGCTTACCGAAGGCATGAACCGGGAAGTGCGCCGCCTTTTGGCCCGGCTCGGCCACAAAGTCATGACGCTCATCCGCACTGCCGTGGGACCCGTGAAACTGGGCAAACTCACCCCCGGTGAATGGCGTCTTCTCACGGGCCTGGAAGTTGATAAACTCTACGCGGCGCGATAGGCTGTCGAC
>JBEBTM010000279.1:0-6224 GCA_040393745.1 Thermogutta terrifontis
GAACTCTGGGGGTTCGGAGCGTCCCGGAATCCGGTTTCCGCCGAGGAATTGGAACGCCGCTCGGTCGAACTGAAAGCCCGGATCGGATTCGAAAAACTGGAAGTCCGCCTGGACCCGCCGGGGTTGAAGAAATCCGATCCGGCCTTGACGATCAATCTTTCGGCCATTGCCAAGGGCTACGCAGCCGACCGGGTTGCCGAGTTGCTCGAACAGCGAGGTATGAAGAATTTCCTGGTGGAAATCGGCGGCGAAGTCCGCTGCATGGGCGTAAAATCGGGGGACCGCCCCTGGAAGATGGGCATTCAAAAGCCGCTGATCGGGCTGCCGGGCGAGTTTCACGGCGTGGAGCCTGTCATTGAACTGCGGGATCTTGGCATGGCGACCAGCGGGGATTATCAGAATTACCGCGATGTGGCCGGGGTTCGGTATTCGCATCTTGTCGATCCGAGAACGGGCTTTCCTCTGGAAAAGATCGAACCCGGTCGGCCGACTCCGGTAGAACGGCTTGCTTCGGTGACCGTTTTGGCCCCCGCCTGTGCCCGCGCGGACGCTTTGGCCACGGCGCTGTTTGTATTGGGTGAAGAAGACGGCCTGAAATTAGCGAACGAAAAAGAAATCCCCGCGCTGTTTATCCTGCGAAAAGAGGACAAAAACCAAACCCTGCGGCAGGCACCCTCGAAAACGTGGCAAAAAACGGTGAACAATTGAACGAACCGCAAACGATTGCGCCTTGGCATTCCAAAATTCCTTCCCCACTTGTTCACATGCCAAAACTGACGACCTCCGCCATGTATCCCTTGGCCTTTATTGCAATTGTGGGGATTCTTGCCGCGCTTGTGCTCCCCGCCATTCATGCGGCCCGGGAAGCGGCGCGGCGGATGCAATGCTGTCCGAAACAGCTTACGCTGGCTTTCCATAATTACCACGATACCTACGGTTCGCTTCCGCCTGCTTACACCGTGGATGAAAACGGTAGTCCGCTCCATAGTTGGCGTGTGCTCCTTTTGCCGTTCATGGAACAACATGATCTTTACGAAAAAATCCGATTGGACGAACCCTGGGACAGCCCTTACAACTCTCGGTTTCACAACTCAATGCCGTACTATTGTTGTCCGAGCCGGCCGGAAAAGGAAAGAGAAGACGGGTTGGCGCCCTATCAAATGGTTATCGGACCCGATACGATTTCCAATGGGACGAATTGCACGAAATTTTCGGACATCACCCGCAATCTTTCAGACACGATTCTGTTTGTGGAAGCATCGATTTCCGTTCCATGGATGAGCCCACGGGACATTCCGCAATCGTCACTGTCAAACGGCGTTGTTTCTTCCGTTCCGAAACGCGACGGGACCGTGATCCAAGGTGTCGGTTCGCCGCACCATGACAAAAGCCGCACCGGAGCTTACGTCGCCATGGTCGATGGTAGCGTACCGTTTTTCTATACTGATAAAATCACCCCGGCGGAACTCCTGGAAATGAGCCGCATCCGTCCGCCGGCGGAAGAGCCCGAGTAGTCACTCCGCCTTGTTGCGTGGTCCCAAGTTGAGTTGACGCACCACCGGATCCTTTTGGGCGGGGGTTGTGTTTCTTTCGGGGTGAGGTACAATGCCGCGTAATCGAACTGGGTGCTGTTCCCCGACTCGTAAGGGAACACAACAGGGAATCCGGTGTCAGGCTTAAAAGCCCCATTCCGGAACGGTCCTCGCCGCTGTGACCGGCTCAAAAACGAAACGTCCATTCTTTCAGATCACTGGCTCGGTAACGGCCGGGAAGGTCGGACGTTTTTGCCGGGAGTCAGAAGACCTACCTCGTTCGCAACCGCCCGTTTCTTGAGCGATGGACAAGGGAAACGGCCCATGCCGCGTTTTCGCAATTTTGTCCGAAATTCGCGGATCTCGACCCAGGGAGTTCTTCCATGACACACTCTTTCCGTTCGCGCCGGTTTGCCTTCACGCTCGTTGAACTGCTCGTCGTCATTGCCATCATCGGCGTTTTAATCGCCTTGCTCCTACCCGCCGTACAAGCGGCCCGGGAGGCGGCGAGGCGGATGAGCTGTTCAAACAACCTGAAGCAACTCGGTATTGCCGTACACAATTACCATGACACGCTTGACTGCTTGCCCGCCGGACAGATAGCTGGCACGGCGACGGACAGTTGCACCAACTTCGGTTGGGCGGCTTTGATCCTGCCTTTCATCGAACAATCCAATCTCGGAGCCCAGTTGGATTTCGGCGGTACGATCATTGACGGTGCGGCCCTGGTGAGCGGTGTGAATATCGGCGATTCGGGCAACGCGAAACTCGGGGCCACGCTCGTTCCCTCGTTCCTATGTCCCAGCGACCAGGATCGGGGGTTGATCCGCACGGACGATTATTGGACCCGAGGAGCCGCCGGCTGGGGATCCCCTTATGAACGGGCGCCGTCACACTACGGGGGCGTTTGCAGCGAAAGAATCACCGCCGAAGGAGCCGCCGCGGGGGGAAATGGCCGCTTGGGCGTGATTGTCGGCGCGAATCAGGTTACCGACAGTTCCTGGACCGTGACCGGTTTCGATCCGGCTCCGCGAATGGGTCTTGAAAGTATCCAGGACGGAACTTCGAATACCGTCATGATCGCGGAAACATCCTCGTATGAAACGATGGACCCGAAAGCGTACGGAAACGGCCAGTGGATCAGCGGCTCGAATATTTTCCGCAAGACCGAGGCGCCCGTGAATTATCGTCCTAAATGCGAACACTTCAATGTCACGGACCCCTGGGGCTGTTCGGTCTGCTCGGCCTACCAGCATGAGATCCGAAGCTGGCATCCCGGCGGCGCTTACGGACTCTACGCCGACGCCTCGGTCCATTTCCTGCCGGAAACCACGGCCATTGAAATCCTGGGCTATCTCTGCAATTGCCAGGACGGAACCCCGTTTACGGCGCCGTGAAGCGTCCCCAAGTGTCGGGGTTGTACTGAGGTGGCGACGTTATACCGAATTGCGCCTCGTTCCGTTTGGGGCTCATGGCCTCTGTAGGTCGATCGGACGGAAGGCTTCGGGAACTTGGTCGAGAGAGTGATAATTGCGGGACCACTGTTTGAGTCGGTCCTGTTTGCCCTCGGCGCCTTCGTTCACGGGCCCCCAGATGATTTCCGTGCCCGAGTGTGTTCGGAGTCGGCAGATTGTCACGCCGCCCGGTTCAATGGCGACGAGAATTCGTGCAAGTTTCAGTTCCTCGAACTCGTCGGCGAGCAAATCCGCAAGCTTGGCGGCGTCTTGGACGAGCGGATCGCCCCAGGGTGTACCCACATTGCCCAGTGGTACGGTTCGGGGCCCCTGGATTCGCGGCATTGCATCACGCTTCGGGGCGGGCAGTTCGAGAAAATATTCCGTCGGCAACAGCACGCCGTGCCGATCCACGGGAAAGAGGCCCTGCGAGGGCACTTCGACCAGGGCTATGGCTCGACGGTAGACCAGATCGACATCAGCTCCCGAAGGAAAACGAATTTCCACCCGGCGCACTTCCTCCACCCAAGGATCGGCAGCGAATCCCTGGGCTAATTTTTGCGCCAGGGAATCGTCCAGGAGCGAACCATCGGTAATCAGGCCGGAGCTACGGAGCACGCGTACGACGAAGTCCTCGGGCACCCAATCGGGCCGCTCGGGTACGGTGACGTTCTCGGCTTTGAGTCGATATTCGGGCCGAAGAGCAACGTCGTCCCTGATCGTATACCAGCCGACGACCCCGACGATTCCGAAGATGGCTGTCGCAACCAGCAGGGCCGTCAAAGCCCGCTTCCAGCGAAACGGCGTATCAACAGAATTTGTCATAAAAACCCAAGGACAGGGATGGAACAAAACGCCATCCCCGAATCAGACCGTCAGTTGGACTTGATCTCCTTTCGGAGTGAAGCGCCGACATCAACGCTCTGGCTGTTTTTACCCGCCGAGACGGTGATTGTCAAGGGCGTTTTGGTGGGATTGCCGAATTGTTCGTCCACCAGGGTGTAGGTTTTGCCCGGCACGGACTTTTCCTTCTCCGTTTCGGTTTCTTCCTGGATAATGACCGGTGCTTCTGTTTCTGTTTTGGTGACCAGAATTTTGAATTCGCCGACGGGCACGCCGGGATATTTCCCATGCGTTTTCACGGTGACGTTGCCCGAGGCGTCCGTTTTCCCGCTGGCCGCCCATTTGGCCAGTGAAGGATCCATGCTGAACAGAACGACCGCCGCATCGGAAAGGGGCTGTCCGTCCTGTCGGACCGTAATCGTGCAGGGTTGAAGTTTCGGCATGTCGGCAGGGACCTTGGGCGCACAACCGGAAAGAGAGATGGCGATGGCAAAGCAGGCGCACGCAATGAAGTTCGAGATGAAATTTGTTCTCATGAAACAGGATGAAGTAGAGTATCAATTCGGCCGTTCAGAGTTGTTTTATAAAAGCCCGATTCAATGATCCGACCGGGGCGAGAGATTTCCCTCCTTACACGGTCTCGGGCTTTTTCACTCCCATTTTTTAGAGGCTTTCCGATTCGGCACCGCAAGGAGATCCCATAGCTCCCCAGACGCCGAAATTGGACGGACCCGTCTTGGATTCGGTGAGTGTTCCACCGTTGAAATCGACCGTGTCGGGGACGAATCTCACGCTCCCGTCAAAGAGGGCGACGTTGGCTCCGCCGGAATGCTGCGAGTTGGCGGGATAAACACCCCATTTCCACTGGGGGTCTTCTTCTTTCGAGCCGCCTTGTTTGCTGAAACAAGAGGGGAAGTTCGGCGGCGTCGAAGCCGAGAAGCCGGTCGTAAGGGCGCTGCCGTCATGGAGCCGACCACCGCGACGGTTGCCGTTGGCAAGATTATACTTGTAGCTTTCGTCGGTGAAATCGTACGGTGAGGTCAATTCACCGCCCGGAGCCACGATGGCCGGATTGCATTTGATTCCCGGGTTTTCATTGGCATTGGCAATGCCTCGCTGCACGCCGCCTTTGACCATACTGTAATTGCCGTTCGTTCCCATCACGGCTTCGCTGAAGGCGAGCGTGTTGCTCGTGCCATCGGAAATGAAGTTCATACCCCGCCAATCTTTACGAACAAAGACCGAGCGTTTGATAAAGTCATTTGACGACGATTCCGAATCATACATCACATCGGACAGGCAAATCATGTAGTTGGTTGTCATGTACTCAATGCTATTTCCACCACCGTCCGAGGGGCAAAGAAAAGCGCCCAGCCGGGTGTTGAATCGGGTCGTGGTACGGTCACGCGGATAGGTGACACTGGAGGCGGTGATTTCATCATACTTGGTACCCAACTCGATGAAGGGCAAAAGATGGAGATGGGCGCTCCAGTCGCAGTTTTCACTGCCGCTGCCGCTGCGATTTCCCCAAGCTCCCCGCATTTTGCCGGACATCTTGGCCGGAAAGGCGTCGTGGATATCATGATAGCCGTGGAGCGACAATGTCAATTGCTTGAGATTGTTGGAGCATTGCATTCGCCTGGCTGCCTCCCGGGCCGCTTGGACGGCGGGCAAGAGAAGGGCGATCAACACCCCGATAATGGCAATGACAACCAAGCGTTAAACAAGGGTAAATGCGCATTTTGCCCCCCCCCCCCCGTTTACCATTTGATGTTTTTTCATTTCAAAATCTCCTCGAAAAAGGTTGAGGGCCGAGAGGGTTTGCCACGCTGATGAAAAACGATTTTGGCAAACCTCCTTTCCCCGAATAAAAACGGAAAACCGCTCTCCGAAAATACTTTCGTTATGAAATCCGACCCTTGAGGATGTTAAAGACCCAAAGACGGTATTCCTCACAATCCGATTGATTCTAGTGAACTGTCGGATGAAATGCAAGTTTATTTGCGGTCAAATCAAGCGTATTGGGAAAGAAATCGGTTTTTTCGGGGATTTTTTCCCTGAAAATCGAAAACAAGACGAAACTTTCAAGCGTTCCGCGTGTTCATCGAGAGCACTTATCGGTCAGCGATCCAGGCAATCGAGGAGTTTTCCCGTGGTTTCGGTCAGCTCGTCCAACGAGCGCAGGTCCAAACCGCCGAACCGGGCTCCGTCCAAGGTTTCCAGCAGGCCCCGTACCTGAGCCACGATGTCACGGTCAGTACCGTGTTCCAAGAGCTTCCAGCAGGCGTCTTTCGTCGTCATACCCTCTTCGATGGAATTGGTCACATCGGCGATGTAACCGAATAAAACGCCGTGAAGCCGGGCGACGCGTTCGTTGAAGTCCACGTTGGTTTTG
>JBEBTM010000280.1:0-6213 GCA_040393745.1 Thermogutta terrifontis
GACATTGACCGCCCCCGCCGCTGACAGCGATGCCGTCGGAACGGGAATTCTGTTCCGCGACACCGAACTGGATCGGGTCATCCGTGCTCAATTTCAATACGATTTACTCGACGAGGGGATCGAAGCCGGCATGAAAATTCGGGAAACGGTTATTTTGAGTCGACTCCTGCACGATGCGGTTTATCTTTGCATGGCCAAGGACGATATGGAACTGGCCGAGGCGACCGCCCGGCGCATTCCCTTGGAAACGGTCAGGCAACCGGTCATCCAGAATCTCATGTTCACGAAACGCCAAAGGCAAGCCGCTGCCGCCACCAAGTCGGAACCCAAGAACCCATAAATTCGGGAGAGAAGAACCCAGGAGTCGGAACGGGAAAAGAAAACTACAGTTTCTCCCCGCTTTTGCCTCCTGATTTTCGACTCCCGACTCCTGTATGAAACATTCCAACGGAAGCCGTGCGTTCTTTGTCGCCATCGCTTTTCTCCTTGTGGTTTTTCCTGCCGCGAGCCCGTCGCAAACGAGCTCGAAGACGCCGTGGAAAAATAAAGCGACCGTTTCCTGGAGCGGCGCGCCACTGCGGGAAACCCTCACCCGATTCGCCGACGCCCAGCGGTTTACCCTTCTCTTGGATCGTCGGATCGATCCCGCGACGCCTTTGGATTTTCATGCGATGAATCAGCCCTTGGACCGCCTCTTGCCCGCCGCGGCCAGATCACTCGATTTGGAAACCGTGACATTGTCAGGCTTGGTCTACCTTGGTCCAAAGGAATCGGTATCGAATTTGGAACGTCTGATTAAGGAACGTCAAACCGCCGTGCAGAGCCTTCCCACCCGAACCGCCGCAAAGTATCGCAAGTCCCTCCGGTTCGATTGGAAAATTCTTTGCCAACCACGTGAAATGCTCGAAGAAGTCGCTTCGAAAGCCGGGCTCCGAATACGCAATCCGGAGGCCGTTCCTCACGATCTCTGGAATGAAACATCATTGCAGGGAACCACGTTGGAAATTCTGTGCGTATTGCTGGTCGGGTTCGACATGACCTTTCACTGGGATAATGACGGCGAGACTATCGTTTTGGCAAGTCTTCCCGAAGGGCGCCGGGTTGAGGTGGTTCAGGCGAGGCCGCGATCCCGAGCCACAGCAACGGAAAATGCGCCGTCCGAACCACAATCGCCGCCGGATATCCCACTTGCCCGCCGCCGTTTCACGCTCCGGGTCGAGGATCAATCCTTGAAAAAATTGCTCGAAACTCTCGCCCAACGTCTGGGACTCACACTGCAACTGGATGAAAAATCGCTTGAGGCCAAAGGGGTTTCCACAGAAGCGAGTGTCACGTTCGAAGTAAAAAACGCCAGTGCTTCGGAGCTTTTCCAAGCCGTTCTGAAACCGCTGAAACTGGAATTCCGAATCCGGGGCGACACGATCATCGTCCGCTGACACGGCACGCGGTCTCCACAAACATCCGCAAGGGAGACCGGCCCGCAAAGTTTGCCCGGTCGATTCGATCAATAAAGATGGGTTCGATTTTTCCGCAATGGAAGAGTCGAATCCGTTTTTCCGTTTGACGGGAGAGAATCCGGAAGGTATTCTTCCTCGCTTATTATTGTGAACCGTCATATTTCAAAAATCGTCCGATGATCCGATGCCCCTCAAATCGGGAACGTCCCTTTCCATCCTGGTCGTGATTCTCTGCTTGGGAGTCAACGTGGTCCTTTATCCCGAAGTTCGCGGTATGCTGCGCGACCGGGAGGTCGGTTCGGGGTCCGTAGCCAGCGATTTGACCGAGGACATTGAAAAAGTGGCTCCCTTGGAAGATCCCTTGGATGCGTTTTTTCCGGAACCGCCGAAATCGATGGTTCTTGAGCGAAAGACGACAAATGTGCAACAACCGATTCCCTTTGAGACCGACCCGCCTTCCCGCTTGGATTCGGTACCGTCGACGGTAACTCCGAAACCTTTGACACGTGGTGACATTCCGGTCCGAGTGGCTGTTGAGGAATCAAACCTCACCGTAATACCGGAAGTCACGGCTCTACCAACCGTGCCGGAAACGATGGTTTTTGAAAAAAAGTCAACGCCATCGCCGCCGAGGGATGCTTCTCAAGAATCCAATGATGACAGTTTCGGCTTGCCCTCGGTTTTTCCAAGTGGTCCCGCACAACCATTGCCGGAAACGAATCCGACCTCCGCGTTTCGGCCGGTTGTTCCGGCGGGAATGGAGGAAGACTACCGACGTGTCTCGGAAGGAAAATCTCACCAACTAGAGCTTTTTTCCCAACACCAAAAAGCAGATTCTTCTCGACCGGTTCCCACATCACAACGTGAAACGGCGACGCCTTTTTACGCCGATGAGTTCAAGGCTCGGCGTAGCACCACAGCTTCCCCACACGGACTTCCGATGTGGGAGACGATTGAAATGGCCGATGAGCGGGCCATTTCAACGGCTCCGTAGGTCGGATTCTCTATACATGGGCGGGTACGTTCAACCCGAGCTGCGCGATCTGCGTTAGAAATGGTAATTTTTTGCTCGCTCCCTTTTCCAAAAATTGCCATGTCCGCTCCTATCCATCGTGCTTTCTAAGGTCAATCCGGCACACGCTATCCGCATCAAGGATGGCTTCAATCGTGTCGCAATACCCGCGCCAACCGGGTTTGTGCTCGTCTCTGATAGGGACAAAGGCGAATTTTTTTGAAAATAGTGATAAAAACGACGCGTTTTCGAGAAAACTATTGACTATCATCAGAACAGTGGAAATAATAAGCGCGGGAACATTTATCTGAACGCCTTCAAAACATACGCACCGAATGTACCCTGAAAATCAGAAAATGTATGCCCCGGGCGTTCGTAACGCAAGGCGTGTTTTGTATCCGAAACCGACGGCCACGCTGGTTATGTTTTGATAATGACTCTTTCAATTAAGGAGACTTACGATGTTGGACACGTTGAAGCAACCTAAATTGCCTTATGAACTGGGCGATCTTGCTCCGCTCTTTTCAGAGGAACAGATGGATTTTCATTACAACAAACACCATGCGTCTTATTTCAAAGGACTCAAGGAACTGGTTGCCGGGAAGCCGGAAGAAAAAATGTCGCTTGAGGAAATCATTCTCGCGGCTCGTAAAGCCGGTGGCGGGCCGCTTTTCAACAATGCCGCCCAAGCGTGGAACCACACGTTTTTCTGGAACGGCATGGCGCCCGACGGAGGCGGTAAACCGGGCAAAGCTTTGCTCGAAGCCATCGAACGGGACTTCGGCGGTTTCGAAGATTTTTCAACGAAGTTTCAGGAAGCAGGTGTCAAA
This sequence comes from Thermogutta terrifontis, assembly GCA_040393745.1. GTDB lineage: Bacteria > Planctomycetota > Planctomycetia > Pirellulales > Thermoguttaceae > WRKP01. The sequence goes on from JBEBTM010000280.1 coordinate 3,300, forward strand.
CAATTCGGTAGCGGCTGGGTTTGGCTTGTGCGGGAAAGTCAAAGTGACAAACTGTCCATCGTCTCGACGTCCAATGCCGAAACACCGCTTGGGACGGGTAAGTTGCCGCTGTTGACCGCAGACGTGTGGGAGCACACCTATTACGTCGATTATCGCAATCTCCGGCCCGATTACCTGAAAAAGTTTTTTGACAAGATCAATTGGGCGTTTGTGTTGGAACAGTTCGAATCCTGATTTCCATCGGAGGGCATTCCCATGTTAAACGCGATCATCGTTCTCATCATCGACGCTGTCATCCTGATGCTCTTGATGAACTTCATGGTCGGCGAACGTCGTGATTTTATCAAGTCGCTCATTGCCGCGTTGGTCGGCGCCGTTTGTGCCGCCGCCCTAACCATGCTGATGACTCCCGTGGGTCCTCATGCGAACCTCATCGCGACTTTGGTCGTCGCCGTGGGGATGGGCATCGCCGTCTGGTTGTTGTTCGCCGTTCGATTCGGAACGGCCTTGACCATCGGCATCGTCTTTGCCGTGGTTCGAATTGTCCTCTATCAAGTGTTGCTTTCGCTTCATTCGCCACCGCCGATTTGATTTCGTACGATTTATCAACATATCCGGTTAAACCTGCGTCAATTTACAAAAAAAAGGAGTTGTCATGGACACGAAACCAGCCGACCGACCGTTTCTAACGCCGGAGACACAAGACTTCATCGATGAGTTAGCGGTACAGAACGCGCCGCCGATTTACACCCTTACACCGGAAGCGGCGCGAAAGGTGTTGCTCGACGCGCAGTCGAAATTGAAAAACAAACCGTCCGCCGATGTGGAGGATCATGTCGTGCCTGTCCGGAAAAGCGACAAGATCGACGTCCGTTTCATCCGTCCTCGGGGGAATAAAGAGCAATTGCCGGTTATTTTTTACATTCACGGAGGCGGTTGGATTTTGGGTGACGAGAACACTCACGATCGCTTGATTCGCGAGTTGTCCGTAGGAACCGGCGCCTGTGTCGCTTTTCCGATCTACACGCCGTCGCCGGAAATCCAATTTCCCGTAACATTGGAACAAATCTATGACGCGCTGGTCCATATACAGGTCTATGCGGATCGATTCAATGTCAATTCGTCACGGATCATCCTGGCGGGAGATAGTGTCGGCGGTAACATGGCGACGGCAGTGGCAATCATGGCGAAAGAACGCCGCGGTCCGGAAATTTTGTTCCAATTGCTGTTCTATCCGGTGACCGACGCCTCGTTTGAAACCGCCTCGTACCAACGCTTTGCAGAAGGGCCCTGGCTGACGCGGGAAGCGATGAAATGGTTCTGGAACGCCTACGCCCCGGAAGAATCACAGCGCAACGACATCCTCGCCTCGCCGCTTCGTGCCACTTTGGAACAGCTTTCCGGTTTACCACCCGCGATGGTGATCACGGGGGAAAACGACGTTCTGCGTGACGAAGGTGAGGCGTATGCACGAAAATTATCGGAAGCCGGAGTGTCAACGACTTCGATTCGATACAACGGCACGATTCACGATTTCGTGATGCTCGATGCCGTCGCCGAGTCGACGCCGACCCGCGCGGCCATAGCTCAAGCCTGTTCAACGTTGCGGAACATCCTGTTTCAGTGACGCAATCAATCAAAGGGAAAGGAGACTTCAATGACACGAAAAAAAATTTTTGCGGCGTTAACGATCGTCGCGGTTTTCGGAATCGCGATCCTGGTCGGTTGTGAAAAGCAAACGACGGTCAAAAGCAGTCCTGGTGAAGGACTGCAAATCGAAACGCCGAAAACAAAAGTCGAGATCGGCGGAGGCAAAGGCGTTCAGATCGATACCCCGAATACGAAGGTTGAGATCGGCGGAGGCAATGGCGTTCAAGTTGAAACGCCAAACACCGACGTGAATGTTGAAAGTGAAAAAAAGTAGACTTTCAATATGATATTAAAATCATTTCCTTGCGAAAGGAGGTGAATGATGTTCGGTTTCTTTCAAGCGATCGTCGACGCGATTTCCAGCGTTTTCGGAATTCTGTTCAATCTGCTGAAATTGCTGTTTTCGGCGATCCATATCGTGATCGTTATTCTGATCATTGCCGTTCTGGCGTGGATCGTGCTGCATATCGGTAGTTGCGTCTCTCAATCCAATCCCGGCGGACAGTCTGTCACAATTACCACTTCGGAGTAAACGCCATGAATCAGACTTCGTCGTTGCCGGACACCGATTTGGAAATCATGAGTCGGGAACAGTTGATTGCCGAGGTTCGGAAGCTGCGTAACGGCATCCGCGAGCATCGCGATTGCACCGGTCATGCTCTCTGTTGGTTTCATCCGGCGTTGTGGGGTTTGCTCCCGGAAAAAATCGATCCGCCGATCGACGTTCCCGATTGGCCTGAATTCATGGCCGGTTGTGTGCGCTACAGAAAATCACTCGACGAACAACTGCCTGATGTGTCGAGAACGAAAGAAGTTTTTGATGAATAAATACATTTCGTACTAACTTGACATTTCGCTTTATTGAAAACGCGAAGCAGAAAGGTTTTTCATGAACCCTACCATTCAAAAGATCGTTGCGCGGGAAATTCTCGATTCCCGAGGCAATCCGACCGTCGAGGTTGAGGCGACGTCGGCAAACGGCGTCACCGGCCGCGCCGCCGTTCCTTCGGGGGCAAGTACCGGTTCGCGCGAAGCCATTGAGCGTCGTGACGACGACAAATCCCGTTTCGGCGGTAAGGGCGTTCTCGAAGCCGTGAAGTCGGTCAATACGGAAATCAATGATGTGTTGGTCGGGATGTGTTGTTTCGAACAAGCACGGATCGACCGAACGATGATCGAACTCGACGGCACGGAAAACAAATCCCGACTAGGAGCGAACGCGATTCTCGGAGTCTCGTTGGCCGTTGCCCGGCTGGCGGCGCAA
>JBEBTM010000281.1:0-6203 GCA_040393745.1 Thermogutta terrifontis
CCGCCGCGGGCCCCATCCGGAGCACCTCGACCAAGGGCGTGGCGTCGACGCTGCGGCGCAGGAGCAGATAAATCGTGACCGCGCTGGTCCAGAACCAGGCGAAGACGAAGGCGGCTTTGAGCAATTGCGCAACACCACACCAGGCCGTGACCAATCGTGCGGACAACGACAAATCGGCACCGGCGCCATGCATCAGGAACGCACCGAACGACGGTAAAGCCGCGGAATCCGGGAAGCCGCCGAAACGAACGCTCAGGATCACCACGGCGTCGACGAAAATCGAAATGATGATGAAACCGAGGATACCCAAGACCCCGGCGGCGATCCAGTACACGAGATAATGGAGCGGTCGTTGATAAACATACGAATATGTTCGACTCACGGCTTCAAACCCATCGGCACCGTCCACGGCCACCGAAGCAAAGAGCAACGGCCAACCGACAAGAAGTCCGAGGAGCAGCATTACGGCGAAAAAGGAAAAGAGCAAAACGACCGGGAACAACAGGGCGACGAGTGTGCCAAGAACCGGTATGGGAAAGATCAAGCCCGCCAGTTTCAAGGGGATCAGGCAGCACAAAACGCCCAGGAGGACGAGAAACGGACCGCTCAAAAAGCCGTTGCCCCATTTTGCCATGAATTGCCGTGTTTCGGCCGGCGATTCCGATTCGTCCACGGTGAGCCTCAGGGCAACGGTCCGGCAAATCAGGCCACCGAACAACGACCAGATCACGGCCAGGAGGACGAGCCAACAGAAAGCGAGGCCGCGCTGGCTTGTGGTTTGCGGTTGAAGTGTGAAAAAGCGGACACCGGCCGTGGAGAATAAATCCCAGGGGACGAAAACCGAACGCTGCGCACATTCCCAGAGCCAGGTACCGGGCGACTTTCGAAACGGAATTTCCTCGACGTAACGCACCGAAGCGTCCTGGAGACCCACGGCGGATTCAATGTAGGCCGGTGAGGAAAAAACACCCGCGGACAGGGCGACCGGGGGAGCCTTGGGGACTTCGGCATCGGGGTTCTTCGGCAAAGCCGCCGCGGTTTGATGCAGGAGGATCGCATTGAGCAGATAACCGGCGACAATCGTCAGGAGCATTCCCACGGCAGCGAGAAAAAGAACGCGCAGGCCCGTGGCGGTGTTGAAAATGCGGAGCAGGACGACCACGGGAGTGAGTTCCTGCCAGTCGATGCGTCGAATGGTTCCTTCGCCGATGTCTCTCATTTTTCGTTGCTTTGTTCGCGCTGCGTTGCTTGAAACGCAAGCGGATAGGTGGTTTTTATCGGGTGGGGAGTTGGATTTCCGTACCGGCAGGGAGCGGTTCATAAGCGCTACGGACTTTGTCCGTGTTCAAGGCGAGAACTTCCTGCCAACGGTTGGAATCGCGGAGGCGGTCCATGGCGATCTTGAAGATCGTGTCGCCCTCTTGCGCGACGTAGCGGGTTCCCTGTTGCGCACCGATCGCGGGAACGCGAACATTGCTTTGGGAAGTCCGCCGATAAGTGCCGTGATTGCGGGATCGGGACAGAACCTCCTCGTAATTCGTTCTCAGGAAATCGGCGGGGGGCAGTTCGATGACCGTCCCCGGCGTCGGCTTCCACGTTGCGCCGCGCTGCCGATTGTGGACGGCCAGAGCCGTATAGAGCAACGTGGTATCGTATTCCTTTTCGCAAATCGTGAGGTAGGTATCGCCCTCCCGGACAGTGTATTGTCGGGTTTCAGCAGGCGAGTTTTTGGCTTCTTCGCTAAAAAGCTGGCGGAATGATCGGGCTCCCCCTTGGGCGCCGTCTCCCATTCGCCTCGGTTGTTCACCCTCACGGATTTCGGACGGCCCGACATCACGTCGCGTGGACACACGATATTTTCCGCCGACACCGGCAAAGGACGGCAAGGGAGCCTCGTCATCGGCCGGAACGATTTGCCCAACGTTCGAAACCGAGATGATTTCGGCGCCGCCCGAACCGGGCAGGAGATCGAAAAGCTGGTTTGACGAAGGATCGTTCGGATTGGCGGGCATGGACATGGGTCGGAATTCGGCCGCCGAAGCCTGGTCGGCTTGGAACAGGCGTGCCGACTTCTGGCCTGCGGCGGGCGCCGAGGCGACTTCAACGGTCGAATCACGCTGGAGTCGAAGGTTCGGCGTCTGTGGCGGGGCAGTGTTACGAAGCTCATTGACGCCGTTTTGCAAGGCTTGGCCGAACGTCTGTTCACTCAAAGGAGCGAGTTGATTTTCCGGAACGATCAAGGGCGTCGAGGTTCCCACGACGGGGGTTGCCGTTGCAAACCGGGGTGATTCGTCCACCGAGGGTTGCGAGACGGAAAAATTCATCAACAGCGAGGGGGTCGGCTCTGCGACCACGGCCGCTATGGCGGGCAGTTCCATCACGGGGGTTTGGGCCATCGCCGGTACGACAGGCTGTGGGGCGATAAACGCCTCCAAAGCCGGAGCCGGAGCACCAAAGGCAATCGAATCGCCGGGCGGCGCGGCGGTGGGAACCGGTTCTTCTAAAATAACCGGAGCGGATTCTCGAGTGTACGAATTCATGCTCACGGGACCGGCCAAAAGTTCCACGTCGCCGGAATTCGGGATAATCGGCGTGATTTCCGGCTGTGACGTCAAAGGATGAACAGCCGGTTCCGGCCCCAAGGGCGCAACGACGGAAAAATTCGCCGAAGATGCGTTAGCGGTTAGGGCGGCAAAATGATCGTCGGGAATCTGTACCGCCGGCTCAGCAACGGTCAAAGGTTCCATCACGGGTGTGGAAGCCAAGGAGGTCACCTCGGCTGAATGGGGAATCGAAGGCGTTTGATCGAGCACCGAAACGAGCGGCGCTGCGGTGGTCGCTCCCATTTCCGACAGGGCCGTCAAGGATTCCAGCGGTGCCGCAGGCGTCACGGATTCAACGGGACTTCCGAGGGACATATCCCGGTTCGACGTGGTCGTGGACGTCGCGGAATTTTGCAAAGCCGCAAAAGGATCCGAAGAGTCGAACGAAGACGCTGCAGATGTGATCGGGGATTCATCCTGCAAGGCAAACGCCGGAGATTCGTGAGATGTCGCCGGGGCCGCTACAGCCAAGGGAGCGGCTCCAAAGAGATCCGGCCCGGTATCGGTAGCAGGAGTTCCGAAATCCGTCGAAGAACCGACAAGGTTCGAAGCGGGAGAGGCGTCCGAGGTTGCCGGAGTCGATGAGGCGATTGCGGTCGTATCAAGCGCGGTTGCCCCCCAAGGATCGGCGGACGGCGCGGCCGATGAGGTTTCCATTGGTTCCGGTGCACCGAAACCCAAGAAAACATCGCCGCCGGTGGGTGTCGCGGCTGTTTCCAGCAGTGGAGCCGAGAAGGGATCGTTTCCGACGGAGTTGATCGCGGGGTTCGTAGCGTAGGGGTCGTTTTCGCTGATCGGGGACACCGCGAAGATGTCCGAAGCCGTCTTTTCCGTTGGCGAGGCTGGTGTCGCTTCCGGGGCAGCTTCCAAGACCGGACCGCCGTTTTGTGGATCGGTCGCCGTTGAGCTTGTCGTCGTAGCCGCCGTTTCGACCGGCGGAGCAGGAGCCGTTGCCCAGGAAGGCGTTGTCGCGGGGGCAGTAATCTTGGGACGAACCGGCGCAACGGAGGGCGTTTCCGGTTGGGTCGCGGAATTCGGTGCGGCCGGTTTCGTATCGTTTGATGCAGGATCTACCGGGACGGGATCGGCATCCAATGCTCCGGAGCCGGACTCGGTTTCCCCGTCGACTTGGGCGGTTTCACTCGGTTTGAAGAAGGCCTTCACGCCGAAATAGCCACCGCCGACGAGCAGGAGAATTCCGGCCAGCGCAGCGGTTTTGATGCCCAGTCCGATCCACCGGAATCGATCCTCGTCTTCGTCATCGTAATCGACCACGGAACCGGCGGCATCGGCCTTGGTTTCCGATCCGGTCGACGAAACGGGCTTTTTGTTCGCAACGGCAACTTCGGGAGGGGCGGCAGCGGGGACGGCGTCTTCGACGAGCAGTGTTTCATCGTCCGCTGCGCCGGCTTTCGAAGCAAATACCGAACCGAGGGAGCGGAGGCCGTTGTAGATTTTGCGCCCGCCGGTTTGAACGACCGAACCGACGGCGACGGCCAAGGAACGGCCTTTCCGGGTTAAAACGCCGAAAATCTCGGCAAAACGAATCCGGTCGAACCACGCTTTCAAGCGTTCGCCGAGAGTGGGACCGTCGTCTTCATCATCGACGACATCGTCCACCAAGGGCGTCATAGGGATGTTTTCCGCCGATGAGTTCTCGGAAGAAACGAATTCGTCATCCGAATCCGACGACGTGAATGAGCCGACAAGTTCGTCGAGATCATCCAGGGCTTGTTCAATATCGCTGGAAGAATCAAAACGTTGGTCTCGATTTCTTTTCTTGGACATAATAGCATCCTTGCGATTTTATCGTTACACCCGGCTTTGTACCGTTGCGAAAAACGGCTAGCGAAGTCGGGCGGCCCGGAGCTTGGCGCTGCGGGCACGGGGATTTCGTTCGATTTCCTGCTCGGACGAAACAATCGGTTTCTTCGTGACGATGTCCCATCGGGGGTCTTCACGAAAGGCGTTTTTGACGATCCGGTCTTCCAGGGAATGGAAGCTGATCACGGCCAAAACGCCTTGGGGTTTCAATCGGTCGGGCACGGCCTTCAGCACGCTTTCCAGCGAGCCCAACTCGTCGTTCACGGCAATCCGCAAAGCCTGAAAGGTCCGCGTCGCGGGGTCGATGGCGACCCGCTGCCTGTGATGCTGTTTCGGCACGCAACTTCGAACCAATTCGGCCAGTTCGGCGGCCGTTCGGACCGGCGAACCCGTTTCACGCCGCTGGACGATTTTACGGGCAATCCGCCGACTGCATCGTTCCTCACCGAAACGAAAAATCACGTCGGCAATGTCTTCTTCCTTCAGCCGCCGGAGCATTTCCGCACCGGTTTCGCCTTCGCTGGCATCGAACCGCAGGTCAAGCGGGCCCGAGGCTTCGAAACTGAAGCCACGCTCCCGGTCCGCGAGCTGGTCGCTGGACAGACCCAGGTCGAGGAGCATTCCATCCATCTTATCGATTTTCAGCAGGTCCAACGCTTCGTCGAAATAGCGGTAATTGGCGTGAACGAACCGGACCGGAAAGGGATTCAAGTCCGTCCAAAGGCCGGTCAACCGACGCTGTGTGCGGTCCAAGGCGGCCAAGTCACGGTCCATGCCGATCACCGTCGCCTTAAGCCGGGTCTGCCGGAGGATCGCTTCCGTGTGACCTCCACCGCCAAGGGTCCCGTCGATGTAGCAGCCACCCGGTTGGGGGGACAGCAGCTCCAGCACCTCGTCAAGGAGGACGGAAACATGGACGGTACTCGAAACGGCTTGGTCGCTCAAAACAAATTTTCTTTCCGAACAGGGAGTCAAACGGAAACGGACCCTCGACGTGTTTATCGGCTTGCATAAGAATAGCCGATTTTTGTTTTTTGGAAAACCCCAATTTTTTGCGCTGTCTGCCCGATTCGCCATATGTCATGAAATCTTCACCGAACATGCAGAGCTGGGTAGTTTGGGTGAGATGTGGCAAGAGTGCGGACGTGAAATGTTCGGCAGTATAATATACGTAATCAACTACCGAACGTTTTTTACCAACACCCGCCATAAGGTGAATAATACACGGGACGGACGCAAGCGCGCCAGGATTTACACGGGTAGCAGCGGATGGGATAACATGGACGACATGCCGTGTAAACAGGCCCACAACAAATCGGCGCATCGTATTGACGCTCCAACGGTGCATGAACAACCGGCACATCACCGGTAACAGCAATGATCGGTTTAACAATAACCGGTTTGTCACCAGAGGAGGGTTGCTCCGGAGGCGTCGGTGGTTTCGCACCTTGGCCGAACTCGTATTGAAGCGACTGGACATCCGTGTACTTTCGCGGCGTTTCAGCATGGACTGCCGACACAATCGCAACAGCAAACGTTGCCGTCAATGACAGGCACAAGAAACTTCTCAACATTTTTGGATTCTCCTTTCAATATCTGTTCCCCGGCCCGGCAGAACAAATCGAGTACAAAATGAGTGTCATCAAAGGCACGACACCGATAATGCCGCGCCTTTGTGACGGTCGAAACTAACGGTTACGGAATCGGAAAGAAGAATTTGTCCTTACTCTCCTTTGTACCTGGACATCCTGCCAACGATCACCGCTCTTCTATTCA
>JBEBTM010000282.1:0-6187 GCA_040393745.1 Thermogutta terrifontis
AACTCATGGCCCAGCGGCCGATCATCGCGGCCATGGTCAATGGTCATCCGATCACGATGCAGGATCTTTCCGAGCATTGTCTGGAGCGTTTCGGCGAAACCGTTCTTGAAGACATGATCAGTCGATTGATCATCGAACAGGCATGCCGACGGAACAATCTTGTCATTACCGACGCCGACATCGACGCCGAAATCCGCCAGATGGCCCTGACACACCTGCCCCTGCGGGAGGACGGTCAGCCGGATGTGTCGCGGTGGATGAAAATGGCTTTGCAGGAAAGCGGCCTTTCCGAGCAGGTGTACCGGACCAATACGATCTGGCCCATGCTCGCCTTGAAAAAGCTTTCACGCAATCGGGTCAAAATTTCCGAAGAGGAAGTCCAAAAAAGCTTTGTATCGACCTACGGCGAAAAAGTCCGTTGTCTTGCCATCACGTTCCCCATGAGCGATCAGCGCCGGGCCATGGAGGTTTGGAATCGGGCCCAGCAAAAACGAACTCCGGAATTCTTCGGCGACCTTGCGGAGGAATATTCCTACGATCCGTCGAGTCGCACCGCCCGGGGCGTGATTCCGCCGATTGCCCGGTTCAGCGGCGTACCGAAACTGGAAGAAGAAGCCTTCAGTCTCAAGCCGGGTGAGATTTCTTCGCTGATTCACTTGGACTAATCATTGGTCATCCTGTACTGCCTGGGTCGAACGGAACCGACGGTAACGGATATGGAATCGGTCCGCGCCGAGATCATGGCCCACCTTTACGAACTGAAGCAGCAAATTGCCGTAGCGCAGTATTATGAGGAGTTGTACAACCAGATGGCCTGCGACAATTATCTGTCCTCGCAGACGAAGAATCCAGAACTGGAGAAGCTCCTCCAGGAAAACCAGCCAACTCCCCAGTCGACCCCCCAAGCGACCCGCCAACCGACCATGGGTCCCGCTTACCGGTAATCGGCGTATAAAACACCGACCCCAGGCGTTAGCGCGGGTGGGAATGCCAACCGGCCTTCTTTCCTGCGTTGGCATTTGGGGTTGATGTACGAATAAAATAAATGAAAAACGGTTTCATTTACGGCCTGGGGCTGGCGATCCTTTTGGCGTATTTCACGCCGCAACTCGGGGCCGCCCGTGGAACTTTTTCCCTCGGAAGCCTTGCCCATGTGGGCGTTTTGCTGATCTTCCTCTTTTACGGAATCGGCATGAGCGTCCGCGAACTTTGGCGGGGGCTCGTCAACTGGCGGGTTCATCTGGCCGTGCATTTGACGACTTTCCTCGCCTTTCCGCTGATCGTCCTTGGAGCCTACCAACTTGCGGCCACGGAATCGACACGCTTGCTTTGGCTCGGCGTGTTCTACGTTGCCGCGCTGCCCTCGACGGTGTCGTCGTCCGTGGTCATGGTTTCACTGGCCAGAGGGAACGGGCCCGCCGCGATTTTCAATGCCAGTATTTCGAGCCTGCTGGGCGTCTTCCTGACCCCGCTCTGGATGAGCCTGTTCCTGACGAGCCAAGCCGATGGTTATGATCTCACCTCAGCCATCCGAGGGCTCGTTTTCGTGGTCGTACTGCCCGTGGTACTGGGGATGCTGCTTCACCCGATCCTGGGCACATGGTTCAATCGCAACAAAAAACGCCTCCGACTTTTCGATCAGGGCGTGGTGCTTTTGATCGTGTACACCTCATTCTCCGATTCCTTTGCCGTAAAAGCCTTCAACGGATTCCATTGGAGCACGCTCGTTTTGCTTGCCGGCGGAATGATCCTGCTTTTCTTCACGGTGTACGGTGCAACGAAATTCGCATGCCGGTTACTTGGATTCAACCGCGAGGATACGATCACGGTGCTCTACTGCGGCTCGAAAAAATCGCTCATGCACGCGGCGGCCATGTCGGGCGTGATCTTCGCGGGACTCCCCAACGGCGCAGAGGGGCTTGGCGTGGTACTGCTCCCGATCATGCTCTACCACGCATTGCAGCTTGTCATCGTAAGCGTTCTGGCCCGACATGCGGCCCGGTAAATACCAATCCGCTCTTTTGATTTCCGGCGTCGAACACCGGCACCGTATCCAGCGAATCGAGGCGGCAGGCTTCAACAATATCGGCGTCCAACCCGAGCTCGACGAGATTGCTCCCGCCCCGGCTTTGTCGGAAGATTTCGAGAAGTCGACCCGAATTCACACCGCCGTTTTTCGTTTCGATATTATCCTCCCAGAACCGCTTGACCGTCACGGCGTTTCCGTCGAGGCGAATGTTTTCGTTGCGATTTTTCGCCAGCCTGGAAACGAGACAACCGGCCGTGAGGCGGTCTTCGTCCGTGGGAAAACCGTCCGTTCCGGCGCAGATCACGACGATCCGGGCCGCCCCCTGAAGTTCCCGGACCACGGCCGCGGCATTGACCAGCCCGGCCAGCAGGATTTTCCGCGATTCTATGGCCGCATGCATGGCTACGGTACCGTTGGTCGTCGTGAAAAGGAGCATCTTGCCCCCGATGATTTCCGGCGTATAATCCTGCGGCGAATTAGCCAGGTCGAACCCGTCGATCCGAACGCCATGCCGCTCACCGCCGAGCAGGACGCTACCGGTCGATCGGGTCTCCGGCAGCGTTTGTTTTATCGACAAGGCTTGCTCGGGGTTCAAAAACGGCCGAACCTCAAGAGCCCCCGAGGCCAAAGCCGTGATGATCGTCGTCGTCGCGCGCAGCACGTCGATAACCACGGCCGCGCAACCTCGCAACGCCTCGTCGGGTACTTGTGACGGTAAATCGTAAACGCTTATTTCCTGCATGATTCGAAACGCATTGTCGTTTATTTACCGGCCGTATTCAAAATGGATTCCAGTCGGGTCCGGAGCGAGTAGTAATCGTCCGGGGGATTCCATTTGCCCGCTTTGAGCAGCTCAGCCGCCTTGTCGAGATCCCTTCCGGCTTGGTCGGTGTCGCCGTTATCGAGCAAAAAATTCGCCCGCTCCATGTAAAACCAGGGTTCACCGGGAGAGCAGTCCACGGCCTTGTCGAAATACGTTCGCGCTTCATCGGAACCGCGCTCGGCGAGGATCCGGGCCCGGAGCAAAAACGCCTCGGCCCGGTTTTCATCGCCGATGGGCGCGGTTTCTTCAAGCACCGTCAAGGCTTCGTCATCACGGTCGTTTTCCCAGAGCATGATCGCATTTTGGAAACGCTAATACTCGTTCTCCGGATCGAGCTCCATGGCCTTACGGTAATCCGCCAGGGCCGCATCCACGGCATGGTAAGCGTAAAAGAGCTCGGCCCGGTCGATGAATTCTTTCGGCGTTTTCGGTTCGGTTTCCAGCGTTTCGAGCCAATTTTCGAACAAAAACGACCCTTTCAGCCGGAATTGCCGCCAGGCGCCGTAGCAGAGCAGGAGGGAAAAGCCCATGTAAAAGAACAGGAACCACAACGGCAACGGGCGCGAAGCGATGTAAATGACTGCGAAGAAAACCAGCGCGAGCACGACGAAAACCTTGGCGTATTGGTCCACGGTCTTCCGGGTGCGGGCCAGATCTTCGAGCAACTTGGACCGAATGTCGTCAATGGCTTGGCGAGTTTCGTGCATGAAATTCGATAATATTCAAGTTATTCGTTCGCGCCCATCTCTTTCGATCGGAGGGTCGCCGACTCGACCGCGCTGATCAGGGCGTCGCGAAAACCGTGTTGTTCGAGCGTGTGGACCGCGCTGATGGTCGTGCCGCGCGGACTGCAAACGCGATCCTTGAGCACGGCCGGATGCTCTCCTGTTTCCAGGACGACTTTCGCGGACCCGAACACGGTCTTCGCCGCCAGTTGCAACGCCACGTCGCGGGCCAGTCCCATCTTCACGGCGCCGTCGGCCATCGCTTCGATCATCATGTAAACGTACGCGGGTCCGCTGCCGGAAAGGCCGGTCACGGCGTCAAGTTGGCGTTCGGGAAATCGCAACGCAATCCCCACCGTGGACAACAAACTCGTTGCCAGTTCGGCATCACCTTCGGTCGCTCCTTCGGAAAGACAGAAGCCGCAAACGCCTTCACCGACCAGGCAAGCCGTGTTGGGCATGACGCGGATCAACCGTGCCGAGGTACCCAGATCCTTCAAATACGCCTTGATCGGCATGCCTGCGGCAATGGTGATCCAAAGCGGGTTGGCGTGCGACCGGGCATGGACAACACTCAATTGGTGGAGCACATCGCCCATCTGCTGCGGTTTCACGGCGAGAAAAACGACCTGACACGCGGCGACCAAATCTGCGATGGAATTCTTTACGCCGGCGCCGGTGGCCTTGGCGAAGTGTTGCACCGCCTCGGGATTCACGTCATAACCGAAGAGCCGGTCTTTGGGGATCGTTTGCGTTTGGGTCAGTCCGGCGGCCAGGGCCGTGGCCATCTGGCCGGTTCCGATGAAACCGATACTGTGTGTCATGGAAAAAGCAAGAGTGAAAAAGGGAAAGGGGAAAAGAGCGGCTCTATTCTAGTCTGTGGCGACGGGTTTTCCAAGGCCATTGCGGTAAAACGTGAAAGATCGCCTCAAGAAATATCGAAACTTTCGACGGTCAATTCCGGCAAGGTGACCACGGCCACGCGCGGGGTACGGACGCGCTGGAAAGCGCCGGGGTTGAGCAGCATGGTTTCGCCGTGCATCCGGAGGTCGGATTGGTGCGTGTGACCGTAACAGATCAGGTTCCAGTCGCCGCCGTCCAGGGCCTTGTTGAAGGTTTTGTTTTCGTGACCGTGCAGGAAAAAAATCCTGACGCCTTCGATTTCCAGCGAGCCGGACATTCCATGGAGAGTGCCTCCGGCGGCCTCGATTTCCCGCCGCAGGATTTCGCTTTCCCCGTCCGTGTTTCCGTAGACATAATGAGTTTCAAGGCCCCGGAAGAGCCGGACGATCTGCGAACCGCCGATGTCGCCGCAATGGACGACCACGGAAACGCCGCGTTGCCGAAAGAGATCCACGGCCCGAAGCGTATCGAGCACGTCGCCGTGCGTGTCGCTGATCACACCGAGTTTGGTTGTCATGGTCATTGAAACAAATGGATAATACGGACGGCCCGATCGCTTGCGTTTCAGCCGCACCGCGTAGTGATTGCGTTATTTTCTCCCGGCGCGCTCGAGAATGCCGACCAACAGCAGCACGAGCAGCGTTTGCAGGAAAACGAGCGAAGCCCCCAGGAAGTCGACTTGGTACAAAAGCAGCGCCCCCAGGCAGCAAATCGCCGTGGCCAGATAGATCGTCAAAACGGCCTGCGTGGTCGTCAAGCCCACGTCGACCAAACGGTGCGAAAAATGATTCTTGTCCCCCTCGAACGGACTTTTACCGCTTCGAAGCCGGATCAAAACGACCGTGGTCGTATCGTAAACCGGCACGGCAAGGATGAGCAGCGGAACGTAGATCGTCTGCCAACCTTTTTCGTAACCGGAAAAAGTCGCCGTGAGCGTAAGCGTCGCCAGGAGGAACCCGATGAAATACGCGCCGCCGTCGCCCATGAACATCGACGCTTTGAACGGATTATTGAAAACGAGAAATCCTGAGATGGAACCGACGAGCACGAGCAGGAAACCGGCCACGAAATATTGCGGCTCCTGTGAAACCGGATTCGGCGTGAGAAACATCACCGCGGCGAGAAAGGACGCGCAAATCGCGGCCGTTCCCGCTGAAAGGCCGTTCATATTGTCGAGCATGTTGAACGAATTGACGAGCCCGACAATCCAGAGGACACTCAAGACGTTCGTCAGCAGCGGCATATCGAGAAACGCGGTGAGTCGCCAACCGCAGGCCACGGCCGTCACGGCAACGAGCGTTTGAACTCCGAGCCGAAGTTTCCAGTTCAAATTGAAGCGGTCGTCCAAGGCCCCCAAAACGAGCAGGACGCCGCCCAATCCGAGTAAAATCCAGAGTGAACCGCTGCGATGCCATGCCCCTGCGAGATGAATCGCAACGGATTCCGGAAGCCGCCCCGCAAGCGTTTCAACGTTCAATGCCAGGAAAAGGCCAAGCTGACACAGTGTAAAGAAACCGAGCACGCCCAACCCGATACCGAGTCCGCCTCCGGTGGGGATGGGGGCCGCGTGAATCTTTCGTTCGCCGGGATTGTCCACCAATCCGAGCCGGACCGCATTTTTTCGCACGAAAAAACAACCCAGGAGGCTCAACAAAAACGCAAACGAAGCGGCTAGGAGGAAGGCAAGGGGCATGAGTGTCGATTTCC
>JBEBTM010000283.1:0-6187 GCA_040393745.1 Thermogutta terrifontis
TGGACACCCCGACGGAGCTGGTTTACGGCGGAGCGTACACTTCCGTGCGAAAAGTGCTGGCGACCTTCCTGCTCGGTTTGTTGTTTTTCCTGGGCTGCCTGTTTGCCGCGACGAAAACCATCGTGCAGCCGATCAGGCGTATCACCGAAAAGGCCGACCGAATCGCCAACGGCAAGCTGGACGCCTTTCCGGACAGCTTCAACGAAAACGGTCACAGCAAAAACGAAGTGGATCGCCTGGAGCGGTCCTTGCACATGATGCTGAAAGAACTCGCGGCGACGCATGAAGTGATGCTGCTCGCAAGGGAGGCGGAGTACGAAAAAAAGAGAGTCGAAGAGGAATCCGCCGCCAAGGATCGTTTTTTCGCCAACATGTCGCACGAAATCCGCACTCCGATGAGCGTGATTCTCGGCCTGGCGGAAGTATTGCTGGCGGACGATCTGACGACCGTACAAAAAAAGCACGTCCACAATATCAAGATGTCTTCCGAGAGTTTGCTGGACATCATCAACGACATTCTCGACCTGTCCCGCATGGAATCGGGCAATCTCCCTCTTCAGCCGGTCCACTACGATTTGAAAATGCTGATCGAAAACATCCGGTCGTTGAGCCAATACCTCGCGGAAAAGAAAGGGCTGGAGTTCCGGTGCGATACCGGCGGCGACATGCCCGAAGTGCTTTACGGCGATGATGTACGATTACGCCAGGTACTCTTGAACGTCATCGGGAACGCCATCAAATACACCGAACAGGGCAGCGTCACCTTAAAACTCATCAATGAAGGCGAAACCCTTCGCTTCGATGTCACGGATACGGGAATCGGCATTCGAAACGAAGATGTTCCAAACCTGTTCGATCCCTTCAAGCAGGCCGACGAGGTTCAAAACCGCCGCGTCAAGGGGACGGGCCTGGGCCTTGCCATCTGCCACAATCTGGTCGAACTGATGGGCGGTTCCATCACGATCGACAGCGAGTACGGCAAAGGGACGACTTTTCACGTCGTCATCCCGAAAGTCCTGGGCGAGAAGGATCAAATCGAACAATCGACCGAGGTGTTGCCGACCGTTTTCGATCCCGGCGCGCGGGTACTGGTGGTCGACGATTCCGAAGTCAATCTCAACGTGGCCAGGGAATTGTTGAAACTCTTCGGCATCGTGATCGATACCGCCCTGTCCGGCGCGGAGGCCATCGAGAAAATCAAGGAATCGGATTACGACCTGGTTTTCATGGATCACATGATGCCGGAGATGAACGGCGTCGAAACGACCAAACGGATTCGAAGTCTGGGCGGTCGTTTTGCCAAGATGCCCATCGTCGCGCTGACGGCCAACGTCGTCATCGGTTCCCAGGAAATGTATCTTTCCTCCGGGATGGACGATTTTCTGGCCAAGCCGGTCGAGAAACTGAAACTCCAGGCGATGCTGGCCAAATGGATGCCGGAAAACCTGGTGCTCCGGGAAAGCCGCTACGGAGCGGGATCGCGCTATCGTTTTCGGTCGGCCGTGATGACGGCGCAGCGTAACGAAGCGTCCGTTTCGAGCCGTCCTTCCCGTATTCTGGACATGGCGGCGGAACTGGAGGAGTTGGATATCGAACTCGGATTGAGCCGCGTGGCGGATAACCGGGAGGTCTACGAAGACCAGCTCGGGCTGGTCGCGGAATCCGTTCCAAAAACTCTCGAAAAGATCAAGGCGTCCGGGGAGGACAAGGAGAAGCTCGTTGTCGAATTGCACGGTTTGAAGGGAACCCTGGCCAACCTGGGCGCCATGGGGCTCTCCAATCGCGCATCGGAACTGGAACAAGGGATCCATGAAATGAAATCCGAATTGTTTGCGCGGAAATTGGAGCGGCTATGCCAGTCGCTCAAATCGTTTGTCCGAAAACTGCGGGAAATCTTGTCCAAGAAAGAAGATAAGAAAAAACGAATCATGCCGCCGAAAGGAAAGAAATTGAAAGACGGCTTGAACAAATTGCGCAATGCGCTGGCCGATTTCTATTATCAGAAGAGTCTGGATATGATCGAAAGTATCGCACAATACGATTGGGGCGAAACGCATAATCAGAGAATCGACACGATTCACATGTACGTTAAATCATTCGACTATGACGCGGCGATGGGCGAATTGGAACGGGTCTTTCTGGAAATCGGCAAGAAAAAATGAATCCGACTCGATTCATTTCATCCGGCTTGTATCCGTGCAAAAACAGCTCGAACAAGCCATAGCCGCGACAGGTCGATGGTTACGTTATTTTTTTCAGCTCTTGTTTCGGCTGGTGCGATTCTTTTGATCCTGTTTCGATACCGGCTGCTTACGGCAATACGGAAAACGACCTTCGTACTTAATGAGTATGCGGGTCGGGAACAATTTACCAGGCTTTTCGACTCGATGCCTTGCGGTCTCGTCCTGCTCGACGCCCTTCGAGACGAAGGCGGACGAATCGTCGATTTCAAATACCATAATGTCAACTCGTCGTTGCGCGACATTATCGGCATGGATCAGCGGGAACTGCTGGGCCAAACCGTCAAACGGTTTTTTCCGGACATTCGAGTCACGAGCGGCAACATGAAAAACTCCGATCTTGTCGAGGTCAATACGAAGGCGCTGGAAGGCGGGGCGCATACGTTTCATGTTTACGATCCGAACCGGGATACCTATCAAGAGATCGTTTCGTTCCGTCTTGCGCCCGATCGGGTGGGAACCTTCATCGTCGATGAAACGGCACGCATCCGGTCCGAACTGGCCTTGCAGGAAAGCGAAACGGAGTACCGGACGCTCTTCGATCAAATCCCGGACGGCTTGGCCCTGTTCGACGTCGAACGGGACGAATCCGACCGGCCGATCCGTTTCCTGTATTCCAAAGTCAACCAAGCCCTTGAACGAATCAACGGCATGTCGAATGACGATATTCACGGCAGGGAAATCCGTGAAATCGTCCCCCACATCGAACTGATCGACGGAAAATACATGCCCTCCGATACGGACGAACACTGGATATTCAAACTGGCTCGTACGGCCACGCATGAGCAGCAGGCCGATTACCTGACGCACAACACCATCGACGATTCCTATCAACGTCTTTCGGCGTTCCGGACCCGATCGGATCAACTGGGCATCTTTGTGACGGATGTGACGAAAAGGGTTCATGCGATCAAAGCGTTACAGGAAAGCGAACAACGGATCAGGTCGTTTGTCATGTCCATGAACAACGGTGTGTTGTTGTTGGAAACCGTTCGGGATGAAAACGGCGGGCCGTACGACTACTGTATTTGTCACGCGAATCCGGCTTATTGCAGTCTTTGGGACAAGTCGTTCGAGGATCTGGTCGGCCGATCCGTTTTGGAAGTTTTCGCCGGTGTGAACGTGTCGACCAAGGAATTCGGCGAAAAGTGGTGGGTCGGCCTGGAACGATGTACCGAAGGGATTTCCGGGGCGTACCATACCGAAGTCCCCGAGCACCAAACGGCCCCCTACCAGGAAGTCGTCATCTTCCCGGTGACTGACAATCAAATTGGTCTGCTGGTCTATAATGAAACGTATCGGGTGTTGGCCGAAAAACATCTCTTGCTGATGCAGTTTATCACGCACCGGGTTTCCTTGCCGGTGCTGTGGCTCGACTTGGACGGTACGATCCAGTATACGAACGAGGCGACGATGCAGGCTTGGGGATACGATCCCTCGGACGAAACGCCGGTCGGTGAAAAAATATGGAACCTGGATGCAATCGTTTCGGCGGAAACATGGAAGGAATTCATCATCCGTTTCCAGAATCAGGCGGCCCAACGGTTCGATACGACCATGCGTCGTAAGGACGGAACCCGATTTCCCGCCATCGTGACTGTCACTCCCCTCGTACATAACGGTTCGTCGTTTTTCGCGGCCTGCTTCCAGGATTTGACCGACCAGACGGAACGGATCAAGGCGGAGCAGCGTGCCTTGGCGAAGTCCTGTTTTTTGGATCACATGACGCATGAAATCCGGACGCCGCTCAACGGCGTCATCGGGACCACGGATCTGCTGCTGAAAACGGACCTGGACGACAAGCAACGGGAGTATCTCGAAATGGCCCGACTTTCAGGGCAGCAACTGCTCACCATCGTCAATAATATTCTCGATTTTTCCCTGATTGACGGCGGAAAACTGCAACTCAACGAGGATGCCGTCGACCTGGCGGAACTGGTCGAATCGGTCTATCGCATCGCGCTTTCGCTGGCCAGGGAACGGCATTCGGAGGTGGAAATCGGTTTGTTGGTGCCACCGGATATTCCGCAACGGATTCTAGGAGACGAGATACGGCTGCGACAAATCCTGTTCAATCTCCTGGATAATGCACTGAAATTCACGCCCCGGGGACGCATTTCCTTGGAGGTCGCCGTCAACGATTCGGAGAGCGATGAACGTTGGCTCGATTTCGTCGTGAAAGACACCGGAATCGGCATTTCGCCGGAAATGATCGATGACCTATTCGAGTCCTTTGCATTGGTCGACGCCTCGTTTTCAAGGAAACATGGAGGAACCGGCCTGGGCTTGCCGATTGCTCACGGCCTGGTTCTCCAAATGGACGGCAACGTGAGCGTCGACAGTGAGTCAGGCGTCGGTTCGACGTTTCGCTTTTCGATTCCGTTGA
Source organism: Thermogutta terrifontis (assembly GCA_040393745.1). GTDB lineage: Bacteria > Planctomycetota > Planctomycetia > Pirellulales > Thermoguttaceae > WRKP01. The sequence goes on from JBEBTM010000283.1 coordinate 4,627, forward strand.
AACTGCCCGTCGGCACGGATACGCGATCGGATACGGTTGTTGCCGACAATCAAGGTCCGATGCGACGGCCCGAAACGATCACGATCCTGATCGTCGAGGACAATCGAATCAACCGAATCGTGACGGGAGAGATTCTCAAGCAGGTCGGTTATCGATACGAATATGCGGAAAACGGCGTCGAAGCCTGCGAAGCGGTTGAAAAACAAAAATTCAATCTTGTGCTGATGGACTGTCAAATGCCGGTCATGGACGGTTTCGAGGCGACCCGACGCATCCGGAGCATGGAAACAGGAGCAGGAGAATCGCGTCCGGCGCACGAGGGCCGGGTACCGATCGTCGCTTTGACGGCGAACGCCCTGATCGGCGACGAGGAAAACTGTCTCGAAGCCGGAATGGACGCCTTTTGCGGCAAACCGGCTAACGCCGAACAACTGCTCGCAATCATCCGGCAATGGACGCGGGAACGATGAAGACACGCAGCTTCGTTGATCGTATCGACGATGCCATGTCTATCTCCTTTCAGATTACGGATACCGATACCTCGATAACGTAGCGTCGATAAAAAAACCGGTGAAACCTACAAGGCTCCACCGGCATCGAACGGATGAGGTACGGCATGCTTTCAGGACCGTATTACCCGCTCAATGATTCAATATTTTCCGAAGTTTTTGTCGCCCAAGTCGATCTGGACATTACCTCCACCCCAGTTATCGCCTTCGACGGTTGTCGAAGGATCGCTACGATTTGCGGTCGGTTTCTGAACAGGAGCCGTTTTCGCAACCGAAGGTTTCTGAGCCGGTGCCGGAACAACCGGTTTGGCCGGGGGTGCAACACGAGTCGGCGCAGGTTTCGGAGTCGATTGCGCCGATGAAGCGCCGGAGCGCGATGAGCCGCTCATACCGCGAATCTGGAATTTGCCGACCAATTGTTGCAGGGTCGATGCCATTCCGCTCATTTCGCCGGCGGCACTGGCCGATTCCTCGGCGGCAGCCGTGTTCTGCTGCGTCACGGCGTCGATCTGTTGGAGACCAACCGTAATTTGCGCAACGCCCTGTGCTTGTTCATTGCTGGCTACGGCGATCCCGGCCACAAGATCGGTCGTCTGCTTGATTTGGTCGACAATGACATTCAGCACCTCTGAAGTCCGGGACGCGACCGCTCCGCCATTATGGATTTCCTGGCCGCTCTTTGAAATGAGTTCCGTCGTTTCGGCAGCGGCTTTGGCACTCCGGGCGGCAAGGTTGCGCACTTCCTCGGCGACGACGGCGAATCCTTTCCCGTGGACTCCGGCCCGAGCCGCTTCCACGGCGGCGTTCAGGGCCAAAAGATTCGTCTGGAACGCGATATCGTCGATCACCTTGATCACACGCTGGATTTCGCCGGAATTCTTCGTGATCCGGTCCATCGCTCCGGTCATTTCCTGCATCGCCGCCTGACCTTCGGTCGCCGCCTTGGTCGCATGCTGCGCCAAGTCGCGCGCCTGTCCGGCGCGCTCGGCGTGCTGTTTGGTCTGGCGGCGGATTTCACTCATCGAGGGCGGGATTTACTCCAGCGACGCCGC
>JBEBTM010000284.1:0-6178 GCA_040393745.1 Thermogutta terrifontis
GATCAGGTCAAGCCGGCTCATTTTAAAGCCGAGGAACTGCGTCATGCAGTAAACGCTCAAGGCCGCAAGAAACAACGATAAAACCCGTACCGTTACCGAATTACGGCAACAAATACGAGTCAAAGACGCCAACGGCTTGGCGAACAGCGACGAATCCGTCGTCTTCTCGGAGGGATTCCTTTCCATTCCTGATCGACCGTTACGGGGTGAGATGGTTTTGATAATTCCGGTGGCATTCTAGCAAAAAAACCGAATCGGGCAAATAGGAATTTTTTTAATCGACAAGAGCCCCAAGTGAAGCGCAACTTGGGGATAACGCCGCCCTGTTTCTGATGGTTACAATGCGGCGATGACTTATTCCTCGCTCTTCATTTTTTCGAGTTTCTCTTTCGCCTCGGGTACCAGTGGGCTGCCCGGATGATCCTTGATGAGAGTGCTCAGGTAGGCCAAAGCGGCGTCCCGATTGCCTGCGGCCAATTGGGCGTCCGAGGCGGCCAGCAGCATTTCGTCAAGGTAAGCGCTGTCCGGGTTGAGCGTCATCTGTCGATTGACCAGCGACGCGGCCAGTGCGTTTTGGTCCCGGCCCATCCAATATCGGGCGAAAAGCAGCGTGATATAACCGTCGTATGCTGCGGCGGGATATTCGACCTGCCAAGTCCGTAAGGCTTCGATGGCCCGATCATAATTCTTTTCCCGGATGAAATTCTCCGCACTGCGGCTCGCGGACCCTTGCAACGCGATTTGCTCCGTGTACTGGTTGCGAGCTCCCACGGTTTCCGCCGCCCTGGCCAGCGATTTTCGGGCTTCCTCACCTTGGCCTATTTCGGCCAGGTAGTCGGCTTGGACGCGGTAGAACGTGCTGATCGGCCGCCCTTGCCCCATCTTCGAGGTTTTTCGTTCGGCCTGCTCCAGGAACCGCTTCGCGGCGTCCCTGTTTTGCATTTCCAGCGACACCTCGGCGGCCAGGGCGAAGCATTCCGCACTGAACTCACCGAACGTCAATTTCTGCGCCGCGGCCACAAAAATTTGACCGGCCAGTTTCGGATCGTGAAGGTAATCCCGGGCAATTCCACCGCCCATCAGGGCCAGTTTGTACACGGCCGCGTCCCCCTTGAAATCCGGGTTCTCGACCAAGGCGTTTCGGATCGTTTGGGCGATCAATCGCCGGTATTTGGCGACTTCCTCCTGCTCCTGCGACATCTGCCGGATTTGGGTCCGGGGGCGATTTCGTTCCCGCGCCGCCGGTCGTTCTTCCGTGGCGGCGGTACCTTCGATCAGGGCGGCTTCCGCCGCGGCCAGTTCCGATGCCGAGGGATTCAAAATCCGGTCGATCTTCGCCTGATACGCCTCGATGAGCTGAAGCAGGGCATCGGCTTGGAGTTTGGCCGTGTCGTATTTTTCAATGACGGTCAAATACTGTTCCAGTGTCGGTTCTTTTTTCAGATCCAATGGACGATGTAGCGGCTCGATTTCGATTCGGTTGACCGTCGCGAACCGGTGACTGGCCGTCTGCGAAGCCAGTTCGACGCTGTAAATGCCAGGTTTGAGGAAAATGTGGCCCGGCGCGTTGTCTTCGCTGGTAAGCCCGTCGCCGAAGGTCCAGGTGTACTTTCCCCGAGCCGCCATGCCCGCCGATTTGTTGACAAACTGGACCGCGACCATCTGCTGGTCGTTGCCCGGAAGCGGGACGCTGCCCATGATGCGAAACTCGAAATCGGGCGCTCCCGCCTCGTCGGCCAACGTGAGCGGTCCCGCGGCAACGCGAGCGATTTCGCCACCGCCAAACGCCTCGGTGGGAATCAGGGCCAGCTTTTCCGGCTTCGGTTCGGGGTTGAGCTGCCAAACGACGAGCATGCTCGTCTGGTCATCGGCCGTGGCGTGATAATACTCGAACGAATGTTTACCCACGGTCAGATTGACGTGCTTAAGAATTTCCGGTCGGGCGTCCCAACTCCGATGATGTCGGCCCGGATGCGAAGCGACTTCCTTGCCGTCGATTAACAGGAAACTGCAATGATGCGATGATGTAATCACAGCATAGCGACCGCCTTCGGTGACATTCAGGACGCCGGTATATCGGCTCAAAAAGGGCTCACGGCGCAGCGTCAGTGGGTTGAAGCCGTGATAAACCGTGTCGACGTAATCGGCTCCGATGATTTTCGTGGAACTCTCAAACGCCTTTTTGACCGACTCCAGATTGTTCATGTCAAATCCGCCCTCGGGTCTTCGGGCTTCGAAAAGCAAGCCGGCCGTAGCCGTCCATTCGGGAATCTTGACATTTTCAGCGGCCGATTTTCCCGCCGGAACACCGTAATAAATGTGGTAAGTGCTGGTTCGGGCTTCGGGCTGGAAGGCAATTCGACAATAATCACCGGGGCCCAGTTGCAGGATTTTGAACGGAACCGGCTTCTTCGCTCGTGTCGTGACTAAAACGCAGGCGCCTTCGTTGGCCCGTCGGGGATCCACGCCGCGCGGGGCGAGATTGATCAGGCCGTGGTGCAGAAATTGTGTAATCACGACCGTACCCTTGCCGCCGGTATCGACTTCCCGCATGGCCCGGTAGGAGCCGCCGGCGACGTCAAAGGAATCCGCCGCCGAAACAATCCCGGCGACGAACAGAACGCACACGAAAATCAAACAACGCAAACACATGGAAATCCCTCCCGACATATTGAGCCGATACTTCGGCGTCTCAAGCTTAAACCCGCATTATACCACCAACCACCGTCCGCCGGAACAACGGTAATTCCGGCATATCCCGCAATTTTCCGGTTTCTTTGGGGCAAAGTCCGGACGCCGTCGATACGGACTACGGAGCCTTGCGTCAACGATCCCCCCATCCCCCCCGATGTCATGGAACCAAAAAAGGACATTTCGGACCTGATCCCGAAAGGGCTCGGCGTCTATTGGGCCGTCGCCTTCCTATTCGGAAGTTTGGCCTGCCTGTTGGGTTACGCCCATTTGCAACTGCCCGCCTGGTCGGCCCGACTCGGTGTGGAAACGATAGCGCCGCTTGATCTTTCGAGTCCGCGCAGTTTCCTGAACTGGATGATTTCCTCGCTGCTCCTGCTCTCGGCCGTTGTAGCCGGGATCAATTTCCGACTGGGTCGGCAGTTCAGGGATTCTTTTGCCAAATCGATTGCCTGGTTCTGGGCCGGGCTTGCCCTGGTCATTTTGAGCATGGACCTGCAAGTCGGCGTGAGGGAAACATTCCGGGATGCGCTGATCGCGTTGAGCGGAACGTCCTTGTACGGAAACGGAACGGCTTGGTATCTCGCGGCTTATGTCTTCGTGCTGGGAATCATCGGTTCCCGGATTCTCGTCGATATGGCGTCCTACGCGCCGGCCATGGGGCTCTTTTTACTCGCCGTGGCCGGTTCAGTGGGGGTCGTGCTTTTGCATTTAGGGTTGCTGCCGATTCCTTGGGACGAGTCCCGGTTGCTCTTGCTCCAGTCGGGACTGCAAACGATGGCCGCCGTTTTTCTGCTGCTTTCATTTTCCCTGTTCGGTCGCCGCCAGGTTTTCCGGGATCCGCAGGTCGCCCTGAAATGGTTCGCCAAGGTTTGGAATCAGGCCCCGCTGGCGATGGAAACCGAGAAACCGGCGGTTGAAGTCGCCTCGCCGGTCGTTGCCGTAACCGTTGCCCCGGCTTCGGCTTCGGAAGCGAAAACCGTCGCACCGGTTTCTGCTGCGGAAACGAAGACGGCGTCAAACAAGCCCAAACCGGTCCCGGTGAAAACCGAGACGACCTCGACCAAGAAACTCGAAGCCGCGCCGGCCCGACCTGTGGTGCAAAAGTCGGCGGAAACGATCCCGTTCAAGCCGGTCGAAAAGAAGGATGACGAAGAGTTCGATTTGAGCGTGATCGCGTAGCCGATGTTCGGCTCAAGCGTTGCGGACATTGTCGACTTTTTTTCGGCAAACGCCCCTGTGTGGGGATTGATGTATTTTGCCTTGAGGCCGTTTCTTCTCGCCCATTTTAATGAGGAGATGGGAAAAGGCAAGCGAATTTCAGCTTCCGCCAAGCTCATTGGACGTGTCTTGCGTTGCCAAGTGGTGTTTTTTGGTCTTTTTTCCAAAACCGCCCTTGATCGATTCCGGTTTTTTCGTCAGAATACTTGCTGAGTATAGGTGGGCACCGCCTGCCGTGAGCGACCATGACCCCGACAACAGAGACAATGCACGATACATTTTTTCCAGCCCCTCCCGATTCCATGGCGAATTACCGCGACTATCAGCGGCAGCGTTCCATGACGCTGGGCGATTTGCTCTTGGAGAACCGAATTATCTTCCTCCAAGGCGAGATTCGTAGCGACAACGCCAATGAACTTGTCATGAAATTGCTGTACCTCCAGAGCGAAAATCGCCGGAAGGACATCCATTTTTACATCAATTCGCCCGGTGGAAGCGTCACGGCCACGCTGGCGATTTACGACACGATGCAAATGCTCAGTTGCGCCGTGGCAACGTACTGCGTCGGCTTGGCGGCCAGCGGCGGAGCGATCCTGCTTGCCGGCGGCGCCAAGGACAAACGCTTCGCGCTGCCCCATTCGAAGATCATGATGCACCAGCCCTGGGGCGGTGTCGGCGGACAGGTTTCCGATATCGAAATCCAGGCCCAGCAGATCATTAAGGACCGGGCCATGCTCAATGAAATTCTGTCCCATCACACGGGTCAACCCATCGACGTCATCGCCAAAGACACGGATCGCGACTTCTACCTCAACGCCGAAGAAGCCAAAGCCTACGGCGTGGTCGACGACATTTTGAAAAAAACCGCGATCGAAGCGGAAGAATAAGGGCTCAATGGAAAATGGAAAATTGAAAATGGAAAATTGTTTGAAGCCGTGTTTCACGGTACTTGCTCCGCTGGACGACGTTTCCCGTTTCTCTCTTCCTCATTTTCCATTCTCCATTTTCCATTTTCCATTAAATCAAAACAATGCCCCTGATTCCTTACGTCATTGAAAAGAACGGCCGCGATGAGCGGGCGATGGATATTTACAGTCGGCTCCTCAAGGACCGGATCATCTTCCTGGGAACGCAGGTGAACGACGAAGTGGCCAATGCCATCGTCGCGCAGCTTTTGTTCCTGCACTCGGACGACCCGAACGCCGACATCCATTTGTACATTAACTCTCCCGGCGGCAGCGTCACCTCGGGCATGGCCATCTACGACACGATGCAGTACATCGGTTGCGACGTGGCCACATATTGTATCGGCCAGGCCGCCTCGATGGGAGCCCTGTTGCTCACGGCCGGCGCGGCGGGTAAACGCTTCACGCTGCCCAATGCCCGAATCATGATCCACCAGCCCCTGGGCGGCATGGAAGGCACGGCCGAGGAGATCATGATCCATGCCAAGGAATTTTCGAACATCAAGCGTCGGCTCAATGATATCCTGATCAAACACACCGGCCACGATTTGGCCAAGATCGAACAGGATACCGACCGCGACCGTTTCATGTCCGCCGAAGAAGCCCAGGAATACAAGATCATCGACAGGGTGATCGATAAGATTGTCAAGTGAGTCGCCCTAACGGCGAATGCCGTCGTTCCCGCGCAGGCGGGAGTGACGGATTGAGCTGCTCCGAAAAGCCGCTAAATAGGCAAACCATTTTTTTGCACGGATGCAACAAATGAACAAAACACCGATCGGAATTCTGCTCCTGGTCGCGGTTCTTCTGCCCGGTTGCGCGAACCGGTACCAGCAGAACGTCGAGCAATCGTTGCTGTTGGAAGAGAATCGTCGTCTTTACGATGCCTTGTATGTCACCCATGCCCAGCTTGAGGACTTACAGCACGAAAATGATGAACTTCGCGAAGCCGCTACCCTCGCCCGGCCCGGAAACGGCCCTTCGGCGCCATCGTCGTACCGTGACGAGGACGAGCCGCCGTTCGTTCCGCCGCAGGTCACGGTCCCCCCACCGGGGGGCGGTTCCTCGACCGCGCCGGCCTTTTTGGACGACGGCGCTTACCGCGGCAATCGGGATGACCGATACGGCAAAACCGTCCAGGTTTCGACGACCGCGCCCGGTGAATTGCGTCTTCCCGAGTTCCCCGAAGAAGGGGAATTTCCGACCTGGTCGCCGGTTCGCTGATTTCGTAGCGTTATTTAGTCCCCCCCCCTCACACGTATTCCTTTTTCAAGGAGGAAACAATGAACAAACGCAACTCG
>JBEBTM010000285.1:0-6174 GCA_040393745.1 Thermogutta terrifontis
GTTCTACGAAAGAAAGCCCGGGCCGGTTCAAGATCAAATCGAAAACTTGTTAGCCCACTGAGGGTTATGCACTTTTTTTTCTTAAAATACCCCCTGGGCAAGAAACTGGGCAAATTTCTGGGAAATCGATGAAAAACAGCCCCCAAATCGCCCTTGTATTGAATCGCAGTTCAAAATAGAAAGCATCATTTTGGCAGCATGATTCGTACTTTAATCTTATTGGTGCTTGTTTTGGGCTTAGAGAAATTGCCTGAATGAGCAAAAGCAACTGGGCAAGAAAATGACGAAAAAAATCTTGCCCAGAAATTGCCCAGTGGTAGCCCTGATTTTTACATATTGTTTTCTATTCGCCTTTCAAGTTCAACATACGCTGAACCACATGGGGAACGATCGTTTTTGGCAAAAAGTTCGCGAACGTTTTTTCATCAGCTACGGATGCGATTTCCTTGATGAGCGAACTGGAAACATGCGCGAGCTCCCCGTCGGCGATCATGAACAACGTTTCGATTTCCGGGGCCAAACGCCGGTTGGCCATCATCATCGTGAGCTCCGCCGGGATGTCCGTGATGGGTCTTACGCCACGAATCATGATCCGGGCTCCGAACCGCTCGACGAATTTGACCGTGAGCCCCTGGTAGGTGACGACTTCGATGTTCGGAAGATGATCCGTGGCCAGACGGATCAATTCGACCCGCTCCTCGGCAGTGAAAAGCGGTTGCTTTTCCAAGTTGATTCCGACGCCGACGACCAAATGGTCGAAGAGTCGACTCGCACGCTCGACGATGTCGAGATGTCCGAGGGTAAAGGGATCGAACGTGCCCGGATAAACGGCCCCGTTTTTCATTCGGCGGTTCCTTTCGCGGCAATGGCTTCGGCAAAGGTGAGCATGCTTCGCAACACGTCGCGCTGGAGCGAGGAATGTTGCACGGTATGGGCTCCCGTGGCTTCCGCAATCGCTTTGGCGGGCGATTCGTTGAATTCCGGTTGCACGAAAATAATCGGTGGCCCGTCGAGCCGCCGGATTTCCACCCTGAACTCTGCAAGCTGTTGCGGTTTCGGATCCCGGCCTTCAAATTCAATGGCCCGCTGTTTGAGGCCGAATTCGTCGCAGAAATAGCCGTAAGACGGATGGAATACGAAAACGGTTTCGCCCCGGCAGGATTCCAGCAATGCCGCGATTTTCGTCCGATTTTCCTCGATGTTTTCAAGCAGCTTATCGTAATTGTCCCGGTAGTTTTTTTCGCCCGGCGGATCCAGGTCAATGAGCGTGTTGAGAATCGTTTCGGCTTGCTTTTTCAAGATCGTGGGCGCAAACCAGATATGCGGATCCAGACCGTCGTGGGAGCAATCGGCATGGTGTTCATGACCGGTGGAATGGTCTGCGGCGTGGCCGTGAAGCTCCAGCGTCCTGAGCGTCAGACCTTCTCGCAGGTCGACGAACTTCGTGTCTTTCGCCAACGAACGCAATCGTGGCACCAAGGCTTCCTCGAAAGGCATGCCGGTCAGGAACAGAGCCCGGCTCTTCGACAGGGCGGCCATTTTCTGCGGCGTGGCCTCGTAGTTTTCCGGTTCGACGCCTGTGGGTACGAGCACGTCAACGTGAATTCGGTCGCCGCCGATTTTTTCAAGCAGGTAGGCATGGGGCTCGACCGCAACGAAAAAAACCGGCCGCGTTTCCGGTACAGCGCCGTTTCGAACACACCCCGTCAAGCCAACGAGGAACAACAGTAACACGAATCTTTGCATGGGCTCATCGCGACGGGATCGCAACCGAGTTTCCGCTCGGTGCTGAATTTGATAAATACGGCACCTGCAAAACAGTCGCATCGCGGCAGATTTTGCAGGTCGTTATCACAAAACAATTCACGACCCCAAACATTGAGTGATATGGTAAAATGAAAAAACGCAAACGGTCAGCGTATCCAACCGCTTGCGTCTTAGCCGCAACGCATGAAAACTAGTTAAACGGGTTGTCGTCATCGTCCTTCTCGTCATCGGCGAAAGGGTCGTCGTCCACATCGTTTTCGGCGTCTGATTTTTTCTCATCATCCACCTTCTTCGGAGTCGGTGTCGGGGTGCCGAAGGGATCATCCTCGTCCCCATCTTCGTCATCGGCGAAGGGATCATCATCCATATCGTCTTTGGCGTCCGATTTTTTCTTGTTATCCACCTTCTTCGGAGTCTGCGTTGGGGTACTGAAAGGATCGTCCCCGTCTTCGTCATCAGCGAAAGGATCATCATCCGCATCGTTCGATTTCTTCGGCGCCGGTGTCGGAGTGGAACCGAAGGGATCGCTCTCATCCCCATTGTCATCGGCAAAGGGATCGGCCGGGGTCGGCGCGGGGACCGGTTTGGCGGCGCCTGTCCGAGCTTCGCCGGCAGGCTCTTGCGGTTTGCTCGTCCGCGAAGGCTGAGCAGGAATTTCGTCGTCGTTGGGCATCGTGACTTTTTCCGCTTCCTCAGGATCGTCCCCAAAGGGATTGACCGAACGTGCTCCGAAGAGCGATGTTCCGACAAAACGCTTCGACAGGGAGGTCATGACCTCGGTGTCCGTCACTTCTTCCCGCTTGTACATCTCGTTGAGGCGACGTGTTTCAGCCTGTTGCCACTCTCGCTTGGCCTGACTGCGGAACATCTCGATATAGAGTCGTTCTTTGCCTTGAATACGGCGCAGAGCATCGGAAACATTGTAATCGCGGAAAGAGCGGCCTTCCCATTCAAGTTTAGCCGCTTTTCGGAAATACTCTTCGGCTTTTTGATCGTCTTCCATCCGAAGATAGGATAGAGCGAGAAAATAATACGGTCTGGGGTCTTCGCTTCCGAGCTCTTCCACCTTGAGCAATAAGTTGGTACTTTCCTGAAAATCGTTATCAAAAAATGCGTGAACTCCTTGTCCATAAAGAGCTTCAGCTCGGTTTTGCCGGACAAAGACATCGGCAGACACTCCATCGGGCACCGCGTAAAATGTCAGGCAAACGAAGAGTGCGAATAATGCAGTGGTAAAATGCTCTTTCTTGCCCATCTTTCCTCCGAAAACTGACTGGCGAAAACTGTCTGGAATAATAAACGGTGATAAAAAACTGAAACACGTCGACGTCAATCGATCCATTGTGCCCATTTTTACAGAAAAAGCAACCGTTTCGTCGAAAAAACGGCGCAATTTCTACCTGACAGCCAAGGGACCACCTTCGGTATTCATCGACCGAAGCGGAAAAAAGCCCCAATGGATTTTTGGCTTTTTTCCGCTTGCTTGACGAGTGGTGCAGCTACAGGCGGCAGGAGTGGTGCATTTTGACGTAGGCAGGGACTTCAACCTTTGTCGAATTCTTCCCAGAGGGCGTCGATGCCCGCATCTTTTGGGGTCCCCCCGAAGGCGACGACTCGGTGACGGAGTTTGAGTTCCTCACCCTTCTCCAGAACAAGTTTCTGGCCCTGCGGGATGTAGTTCATCGGCGATGGCGAGCAATTACCATAGTCGCGAGTGAACCAGGGGCAATTTTCGAACATCGGATGCGGAGCCTTCGAGGGACAGAAGACGGCGATACCTTCGACGACATCCTCTTTCAGTCCGGCCCGGCGACCGTAATAGGCCATCCAGCGAGCCGGTTTGCCTTCGGTGTCCTTCTGCGTGGTTTTTCCTTCGGAGCTGAGCAAGTTCCCGCCGCCGGTCGGAGCCAGATCGGGAGCGCTGCGGATTCCGAAAAGACCGTGATTCGTCTTTTCAAACGTCACCGTCGTCAAGGCTTTAACGACGATATACGCGTCGAGAATGTACCGGTGGTCATCGAGCAGTTTGACGAGAAACCGGCGGTTGTCCTCGATGATAGGATCCTGATTAGGTCGCTTCCACAGGCAGGTATCGACGATTTCCGCGGAAACATCGTCGATTTTGTACTTGCCGGCTTCGTCTTTCCCGAACGAGGGCCCCTGCGAAATGATCTGGCCTTTATCCAAGGTATCTTGCCAGTAATTGCCGCCGTTGACACGGTCTTGTCCGAAGAACAGCGAACGGTGATGCGGCCAGGGCATGCCTGATTCGGAGGTGAGCGACAACCCGCTCACGGGCCCGGCCACGGGATAAAAGAATGGATACTTTTGCGTCTGGTGGGCTCGATACGATGTCAGGACCGTGTTCTTATTGTCCCGAATCCAAAGCTGGTAAAGCTGGTGCTTGCCGTTCTGTGTGTCTGGATAACAGGTGATGTGTTTTTGCGGCCCTGCCCCGCCGTTGTCGATGTAGACCTTTTTGTCTTGGGCCAAAAGGTCCGTGGCGACGAAACCCGTTCCGGCAAGGGCGACGGAGACTTTCAGGAAATGTCGGCGATCCATGGGGAGTCCTTTGATTTACGGGGTGAGAAATAAGGAGTCAGGGAAACGATGTCCGGTCCCATTTTCCGGTTTTCGCAGGTTCTTGTCAACCTTTGTTGGCCCCAATTCCGGAATTTAAAAAACCTCGTCTTCAGGCGGTGATATTTTTGTCTCTTACAAAGGCATGAAGGGTGCGGAAACTTTTCGTCGATCAGGAGTGGCGCTTTGCGATTCCATCGTGGTGAAGTATAATATGCCCGCTGTAGCGTTCTCAGGACTTTGGAAGGCGTCCCCTCCTCCCCGGTTCGTCATGTACTGAATGCTCAGGATCGTGTGTGTTTTTCGTGACGCGGATGGGCAAAACCAGGGGTGAAACGACCATTTTGCGGGCTACCCACCCCGGCAAATGAAAGCCCGGTTTCGATCTCATCGCGATGGGAGTATCCACATTGGACAAAAGCATGACCACCTCTGCTCCTCGAACGATTCGGACCCTTTCCCAGAGCATGATCAACAAGATCGCTGCCGGGGAAGTCATTGAGCGTCCCGCCAGCGTTGTCAAGGAACTCGTTGAAAATGCCATTGATGCCGGGGCCACTCGCATCGACATGGTCGTCGAACAGGGCGGCGCCGACCTGATCCGGATCGTCGATAACGGATGCGGTATCGCTCCCGATCAGCTCGGACTCGCCCTGTCTCCCCATGCGACGAGCAAGATATCCGAAACCGAAGACCTGTTCAAAATCCTGACTTTCGGCTTTCGCGGAGAAGCGTTGGCGTCCATTGCCGAAATCAGCCGGATGAGCATCAAAAGCCGGGTGCCCGGCAACGACGAAGGCTTCGAAATCCGAAGCGACGGCGGTCAACGAACCGAGGCCGTTCCCTGTGGTATGCCCGTGGGAACTCAGATGGAAGTCCGCAACCTCTTCTTCAATACGCCGGTTCGTCGAAAGTACATGAAGTCGACGACCACCGAATTCGGCCACGTCGCCGAAGCCTTTGTCCGACTTGTTCTGCCGCAGCCGGGTATTCATTTCACACTAAGGCACGGCGACCGTGTCGTGCACGACCTGCCGCCGGAAAAATCGATGCTGGCACGGGTCAGGCAGCTTTTCGGCGAGGAAGTTTCCCGGGGCATGATCGACATCGAAAGCCGGCCCGGCAGCGCGGTTCGGGTTCACGGTTTCGTGTCGCATCCGAACCATAGCCGGGGCAATAACCGGATGCAGTATTTTTTCCTCAACGGCCGTTTCATCCGCGATCGAGCCCTCCAGCATGCCCTGAATGAAGCCTATCGGGGACTCCTGACCGTAGGCCGCTTTCCGCTTGCCTTCCTGCAAATCGAGCTTCCGCCGGACCTTTTCGATGTGAATGTTCACCCGACGAAGATGGAAGTCCGTTTTCTGGATTCGAACAAAGTTTACTCCGGCTTTCTGGGCGCGATTCGGGATAAATTCCTCTCCACGGACCTCAATGGTCGGGTCACGGCGAACGATTTCCGCCGAGACGGTGCTTCCGTGCCGCCTGACGCCACGGATCCACGCAGTGCCATGGCCGACAGCGCGGTCGAGGAAACCCGGCAAGCCGTGCTCGATTGGGTCGGTAGTGTCAACAGGGAACCGTCGGTAAACGCCGACGAATCTTCCTTGCCGCCCGTCCACACCACCACAAACCTGGAAAGTAATTCCAGAAACGCAACACCTTCCCACGGCAGTGGTTCAAGCCTTTCTTTTCACGATTTGGCAGACCGAGACGTTTCGTCTAACCGGACTCCATCCGGCAGTTCCGCGACTTCCTTTCGAGACAGAAGCCCGGTTGATCGCTCCCAAACGTCAATGGAACCCGATTCTTATGCGGGCTCTCTTC
>JBEBTM010000286.1:0-6149 GCA_040393745.1 Thermogutta terrifontis
TGCGCTGATCCGGAACAACATGAATTCAGGCATTTTCGGAAACTTATCCAGAGGCCTATCGACATGGAAAGAAGATGGAACGCCTTTAATTGAAAACACTCCTGAAGGTCGTGAAGCCTTCCTGAAAAGGTACATCTATCAAAACACCGATTGGTTCAAAACTCTTTTCAACAATTCATTATTACAGGAACATTCCGTGAGTTTCTCGAATGGTAACAATAAGGTCCAAACCTATTATTCAACTTCCTTTTTACAGGATAATGGTTGGGCAAAAGCCAATGGAGTAAGAAGATATACAGCGAACATTAGAGGAAATTACAATATCACCGATAAGTTATCGATAGGCTTGTTGACAACAGGTTCAATCCGTGACCAAAAGGCACCCGGTACATTAGGCCAAGATAGCAACCCAGTTACTGGTGTGGTATCCAGAAATTTCGATATCAACCCCTTCTCCTACGCCTTGAACACCTCCAGAGTCATTGCACCTTTCGATGAAAATGGTAATAGAGAAAATGTAACCATGAATTATGCTCCTTTCAACATTTTAAATGAGTTGGACAGAAATATTATGGAGTTAAAAATGATCGACCTCAAGGTGCAAGGTGAGCTTAATTATAAGCTTCCTAAAAACATCAGCTACAACTTCATTGGTGCATACCGTTATGCCAGTACTGGAAATGAACATAAAATTAATGAAACCTCTAATTTGTCCAATGCTTACCGTGCTGGAACCATATATGGCGTAGAAGGAATTGAAAACAGCATCATTGCAAACCAAAACAGATTCTTATATCGAGACCCTGCCAATCCAGATGCTAGACCCATTTCTGTATTGCCTTATGGAGGGATATACATTACCAATGAAAATATTCTAAAGAGCTTTTACTTAAGGAATAGTTTCAATTGGAACTTAACATCCGAAAAACATTATTTCACTGCATTTGCCACCCAAGAGATTAGATTCTTGGACCGAATGACGAAAGATATGACAGGTTATGGATATCAGTTTGATAAAGGTGGGGTTCCTTTTATTGACCCTAATATTATCAAGATGACTGTAGAAGGAAATTTACCCTACTACAAAATGCAAATGTTCTCCGATCGCTTTGTTGCCTTTGCTGCCAATGGAACTTACTCTTTCGACAGCCGTTATCAATTCACCGGTACGGCTCGATACGATGGTTCTAACCAATTAGGCAGAAGCCGCGTGGCAAGATGGCTACCTACATGGAACCTTTCAGGATCTTGGAATATTGACCAAGAAAACTTCTTCAAAAATCAAACTTTCTTCAACACCTTAACCTTGAGAGGTACTTATGGATTGACCGCCAGTATGGGACCTGCTACTAATGCGAGTTTGGTGTTGCGCTCTGGATCTGTCAACCGACCTTTCATCCATGAACAAGAACCTGTAATCAACGTTGATTTTCTAGAAAACCAAGATTTGACCTGGGAGAAGCAATATGAAACCAATATTGGACTGGATGCAACATTCGCCAATAGAAGGTACCAGATCGTCTTGGATTTATACAAAAGGGATGCATTTGATCTAATTGGCCCCATGCGGATATCAGGGATTGGTGGGGAAGCTATAAAATATGCCAACTACGCCGATATGAAATCCCGAGGTATAGAATTATTGTTCAAGGCAACGGTGTTTGACCGAAAGAATTGGGGCTGGAAAACTCAATTGACAAATGCCTTTTATAACAATGAAATAACCTCCATAAGAAATGAACCTAATATTTGGAATTTGGTCAATTCTGTTGGAGCAGCCAAAGAAGGTCATCCCCATCGTGGTTTATTTTCAATTGATTTTGAAAAATTAAACGAGTTAAATGGAACGCCCATATTTGTCAATGAAGACAATGAAATCTCCAACAACGTTTTCCTTCAAAGTATACAGACAAATTACCTAAAATATGAAGGTCCTGTTGACCCAACTTTCAATGGTGGTTTTTATAACAATTTCAACTATAAAAACCTTAACCTTTCCTTCCTAGTTACTTATAGCGCAGGAAATAAAGTCAGATTAAATCCTATCTATAAAAACCAGTATTCTGAATTGGATGCGATGTCCTATGATTTCTTGGATAGATTTCTTGCACCTTACGAAAACCTATCCCCTTCTATTGCGACCTCTAGGACCTCTTCCAGATTACCTGGAGACCAAGTCTATAACGCATACAATTATACGGATCAAAGGGTGGCAGATGGTGGATTCATCCGGATGAAACAAGTAACCTTAGGGTATCAATTTCCAAAAAAATTCTTTGGAAAATCAATTTTCAATAACCTCTCTTTAAATCTGGTTGCTAACAATCTTTTCTTGATTTATTCAGATCCAAAGTTAAACGGCCAAGATCCAGAGTTCTATGGATCTGGAGGAGTGGCATTGCCAATTCCCCGTCAATTTACCTTATCGATTAAAGCAGGATTATAAACGAAAACTATTATGAAAACAACTGTATTTTTAATTATCCTTTCTGCCTTTCTATTGCTGGGATGTTCTAAATTTTTAGAAACCCCACCAGATTTAAGGACAGAATTAGATTCCCCAAGCAAGATTGCAGAATTACTGACATCTGCATACCCCAGAGGCAACTATATCCCCTTTACAGAATCTGCTTCAGATAACGCAGGTGACAAAGGAATGACCAGCAGTTCAAACGTTCAAACCAATATGAATCCTTGGATGTTCCTAGATGTGGAAACCAACGATTCCGATTCTCCAACCTATTATTGGTACACTGCTTATAAAGCTATTAGTGCATCCAATCATGCGCTTGAAGCTATTGAAAAAATTGGATTAAATAATCAAACCGCCTCATTAAAGGGTGAAGCACTATTAACCAGAGCCTATGCACACCATATGCTGGCCATCTTGTACTGTAAAGATTATGATCCCGAAACTGCAGGCACTGACCCAGGTATCCCTTTTATAAGTGAACCAGAAAAATTTGTACTCACCAAATATGATAGAGGCACGGTCAAAGGACTGTATGACCTCATCGAAAAAGACCTTGTGGAAGGACTTCCATTGCTTGACGATAATAGATATAAGGTTAAAAAATATCATTTTACCAAAACTGCGGCCCATGCTTTCGCCACTCGATTTTATTTATTTAAACATAACTATGAAAAGGCTGTTGAACATGGCAATCTAGCTCTTGGAGAAAACCTTTCCAATTATATCAGGCCGGTAAATAATAGAGCATTTGCTGCTTTGGAATATTTGGCCTTAGAACAATGGTATTCTAGTACGGAAAACCCAACCAATCTTTTGTTAGTGGAAGCCGTTTCTACTTGGGGCAGAGATTTAGCATTCAATAGATTCGGGTTTACCGCCCCAATCTTAGGTGAATTGATCTATGGAAATAATATTACCACTGGGCGATTTGCATACCCTATTTATGGCGGCACAGATTATTCCTTAAACATCCCAAAATTTCGTGAGCATTTTGTCAAAGGAAGTTTAAATGCTGCTTATGGTATCCCCTATAATATGATTCCATTATTGACGGCAGATGAGCTGCTTTTAAACCGTGCTGAAGCCTATGCTCGTGTAAAAAACTACGACAAGGCCATAGCAGACTTAAATACGTTCATCAGTCGAAAAGTGTATTACAGTCCCGATCAGCCCGTTTATGAACCAAATGTACATAATGTCAATCCCACTAGAATAAATGGTTTTTATGGAAGTTTAAACCTAGAAGAAAACATTATTAAAGCTGCCTTAGACTTTAAAAGAAGGGAATTCCTTTTCGAAGGTCTTCGATGGTTTGATATTGTTCGACATAAAATCGTAGTCACCCACAGAACCCATGATGAAAAAGAAACCTATGTATTAGGAGCAAATAGCCCTATGCGTCTTTTCCAACTCCCAGCTGAGGTCGTATTATCAGGTGTTCAACCCAATCCAAGATAAAACCAAACTGTTATGAAATATTTAAAATATACGATTACCATAATCATATTTCTGATCTGTTCTTCATGTTCCAAAGAAGAATCCCTGCCCGTTGATCCCATTGTTGATTTAGGTGGTGAAAGATGGGTAAATGGTCCTTTAGACAATTTTATCTATCAAGAATTTATCAAATCTTATAACATCGAAATTAAATATAAATGGACGCCTTTCGAAATCAATTACAATAGGACCTTGGTACCACCTCAAGAAAAAAAAGTAATCCCAGTATTAACAGCAGTAAGGGATATCTGGATGAAACCTTATGAAAAAGTGGCTGGAAAAGAGTTCCTGAAAAGGTACTCGCTTTCCAAATTTATCTTGGTCGGTAGTGCTGAATACCAAAGCAATGGTACCATAATTTTGGGGACAGCAGAAGGTGGAACAAAAGTCGTTTTATACGTCGTCAATGACTTTGATTTTTCAAAGCCAGAGACAGTTTCTCAAATGCTACATACCATTCATCATGAATTTGCCCATATCTTGCACCAAAATATCCATTATCCCCAAGCTTGGAGAGGCATAAGTACAGCTTGGTATACCCAAACTTGGTTCAATACTCCCGAGGCAACAGCGAATTCACAAGGTTTTGTATCGAGCTATGCAAAATCAGCCGAACAGGAAGATTTCGTCGAAACTATTGCCTATTTACTGGTAGAAGGCCAAGAAAAATTTGACGAATTGGTAAAAGCCAATGCTCCAGTGGAAGCTACTTTTCGCCTGAAAGAAAGCATCGTTGTCCAATACTATAAGGAAGTTTTCAATATTGATTTTAGGGCTCTACAAAGAGAGGTTCGAGCCGCATTCACATCCCTAACAAAACCCACAACAAGATGAAACCAATAATTTTCTCATTGATTATATGCTTACTCTTAATTTCTTGTAAAAAGGAATTTGAAGGAGTTCGACCAGATACCAAATTGAACCAATTAAAAGAAGAATACGCAAAACAACTCACAGGTTCAAAAAATGGATGGATTGGCTACCTATATCCTAAAGGAGGTGGAAGCTATACGTTTAAGTTCAATTTCGACGATAAAAACAGAGTTAAAAGCTACGCAACTATTGATAACATCAAAGCAGAAACTTCCGATGAAAGCTCTTACCGCTTAGCAGCAGATCAGGTCGTTAGTCTTTATTTTGACACCTATTCTTATATCCATCAACTTTCGGATCCAGATGAGCAAAAAAGTGGCGGATCACGAGGTGGTGGCTTGATCTCTGATTTCGAATTTTCAATCATTGAAACAACTACCGATACCATAAAATTACTTGGAAACCATAATGAAAGTAATTTAATATTAATACGAGCAAAGGAAAATGAAGGTGATGATTATATTAAAAAGGCTTTTCTTTTAAATGAAAAGGTTGAAGAAATCAATCAGTTGACAAACTACTATAAAACCATAAAAATAAACAATAAAGATTATGGCGTTATTTTCAACACAGAAACCAACAATATCGCCTTTTATTACGAAGAAAATTCAAATTTTAAGTCATTTATCACGGAGTATGCTCTCTCTGACAAAGGGATCTTTTTAAAAGACCCCTTAAATGCTGGCGGTCTAGCAGTATCTCGTTTGGAGAACTTTAACATTGACAAGACAAACAATAAAGCAACCGTCAAATTAAATGGATCAGTTGATATCGAAATCCTTGACCAAAACAAACCTGTTTCAATCGATAAAGAAGCACCAAGAAGGATGTACCTGATCAATAAAAGATATTCTTCTGCATTTGGTTTTACAATTGCAGGTAAAAAGGATGCTTTAGGCATTAGAACATTCCCTTTCTTCGATTTCCTGCTCTACATCCCCAGAATGTATATCGATCCATACGACGCCTTGTTTATCATTTTCTTTGGACAATTTAACCTAGGTCCTATTTTCAGCACTTTGTATAATGATCAAGGCATATTATCCTTTAAGGTATTTCGCGAACTATCGGGGCAGAGTCCGGGTCCCGCATTTGAAGAAATAGTAAGGAAACAAAATCAGATTTGGTTTGACCCACAAGGCTTTTACGTTTTTGAAACAGGGACTGAGCAATTCGATTTTGTGAGTGTGAAAGATAGCAGGGTATGGATAAGATTTAATTAATAAAATCATGAAAAAATATATATTGATACAGTACTGTCCTAAATAAATTTTTTGGCATAAAAAATCCTTCTCCATTTGTGTTC
>JBEBTM010000287.1:0-6114 GCA_040393745.1 Thermogutta terrifontis
TTTTGAAGCCGACGTCGGAGCAGACGTTCATCGGATATCCGTTACCTAAACGCGACCAGGCCGATTCGGCGTCCTTGACGCGAACCGTACTCTTCACCGGATGCTTTTTCGCTTCAAGCTTCAAAACATCGCCGACGCCTTCACGGCCGAACCGGCGGCAGCGTGTTGGATCGTATTCCGTCAGGTCATGGTTTTCGTACTTCATGCAGTACAGCGTGCCCATCCGCATCACGGCCTTCGCCATCGCACTGCCGTAGCAGCCGTCGTAAGGCGACCGGAGCATTCCGGCCATTTCCCGACCGAGCCCGTAAATTCCGTCGGCGGCGCACATCGCCTTGAACTCCTGGAATTTATCGAGCAGCGTGATTTCCACCGCCGAAAGCACGTTGATCGCCTGGGCCGTGGCATTACCCGTACAGGAACCGACGCTCAGTTGGGCATAAGCGCGAACGCAGGGCACGCCGTCACGATCCTTGAGCCACCGACCGGCCAAACCCGCTTTTTTCAAGCACGAAACCAGCGGACGATAAAGCAAGGCGTCCTTGTTGTTGTCCTGCCGAACCAGATCGTCGACCTGGTCGGTGTAAATTTTCGGGAGCGATTGCGAAAAGGCTTCCGTCGCTCGCGGGTTCGGGCTCCAGCCCTGGGCGAACTCCGCCGGTGGCTCTTGGGCTCCCGTTTTTCCGGCGATTCCCAACGCCCCGACAACCGGCAGCGAGGAAATCCATTTCAAAAAATCACGTCGTTTCATATTCGTGTCTTGTTGAGGTAGGTTCATCTTTGATCGAATCCCGGGAGCCTTCGATGTTCCCGTTACGATTTAAATCCGGCCTGTTTTTCACAGGCCCAGGCCACGGCCCGAAGGGCTTCGACGAGGCTACGCCTGTTTTTTTCGTTGATTTCCACCGACTCCCATTTGCCGTCGATGCACTTGCTGCCGATCCCGAAACCGATCACGGCATCGATTTCGTCCGCTAATCTCGGATAGCGGCCCGCGATGTCCGTTTTTTCGAAACACAATCTGCCGCTCCGTTCGTTGATCAGCCGGACTTCGGCACTGGTTTTGATAATCCCGTTCTCGTCCCGCTCAATCACATCGGCCAGGGCGAGATAGAATTTCGTGAGCCGCCGTGCGTCTTCGTCATCGAGCCCGATTTTCCGGATCGGGGCGACGACTTCCCGGAGCGACTGCGTCGGCGCCCGGTCATGGACGTTTGCGTTCTGATTATTTTTGTCCGGAAAGACGAAAGTAAAAAGGTCGGGACGAAACGCCATGATCAGCGCGACGGAGATCAAAATAAGACCGATGTTTTTCACGAGGCACCTCCCTTCTTTTTCGGAGCCGATTTGTCTCGCCGGGCTATGAGCGCCTCGTTGATCCTGGTGATCCGGTCGCACAAATAGGCGTCCGGTTCGATCCCGAGTTCACGTTCGAGCGACTCGATACTCACGGCGCCGGAGGATTCGACGGATGGGCCGTCCTGCGCCTCGGCAACAATCTTTATTTCGGAGACGAATACCTTTTTCAACCACTCGAAAAACGTTCCGCCGGTCGAATTTTTGTACCGTTCCCGTAGGACGGCATACAGCCAGAGCAACCCTCCGAGCGAGGCGAGTACCATCACAATCGTATTATTCATTTGAATTCTCCTTCTTGTACGGATAATTCCTGCGATTTTTTGTCGATGTATCGAATCACCGTCTTGACGACGGGCCGGACCGCCTTGCGGGCCAGTGGCTTCGTGATAAAATCGGGGCCGATGAAATCGGCGTCCCTGGCAAAATCGTCGAAAACCTGTTCCGACCGGCCGATCAAATGCTCCTCGATATTGTCACAGTCGGCCACGGCGATCATTTCCTCACCGGCGATGTTCAACATCACGCCGAAATTTCGGATACGGTCCCGGTCGAGTTCCAGTGGCAGCGGCGCTTCCGGCTCGGCCGGTTTCGGCAACAGGAGCAACAACACGGTGACGAGCAGGATGATTGTTCCGAATCGGTCTTTCATGGTTCATTTCAGGGTAAAACGGTAACGATATAACGGCGACTGCTCCAGGTCCGCAATTTCTATCCGTTCGCTCGTTTTTTCGGGCACGGGATCGACGCCGCCGCCGAGTCGGTCCGCAAGCCGGATCGCTTCCGCGCCGTGGCACGGAGAGACTTGTTTCACGATATTTCGTCCAATTAATTTCGACAGATTCTCAAGCAACGTCTCCAGGAATGCCGTTCGTCGGTCTTTCCCGGAAAAGAGCACGGACTTCAGGTGTCGCAGTGGCCCTTGCCGATCATAGTTTTCCCAACGGCTTTGCGGGTTCACTTCGTAAATCTCGACCCGGCCGGGATACCGGCACGCGAGCTGTTCCAGCGGAACCGCCACAACGCCCAGGTACTTTCTGACTTCGACGCAAAATAGTTCGCCATCCCAGCGACATGCCTTCGCGGCATTGATCGCTTTCCCATAACCGTTTCGCAATATCACCAGATCGCCATCCCAGATTTCCTGCTGGACATCGCCGAGCAGGGCCTGGATCGGTAGAATACTTTCGGACATGATCACCTCCTATTTGTTGACGTATGCAGCCTGACGGAAACGTCCGGAAGGGGTGCCGGTACATGTTTCGGCCTTGATTTTCCGGTTCCGAATAATTTCGTAACGACGTCGCTCCTCGCCGTAAAGCTCCACGTCCAAGACGACGTCATGGACGGATTCCGCATTCACGGGTTGGGTCGGAGTTGTCGTTTCTTCCGTTTCGCAAGCTCGACACGGCAAAAAGACGGCATGCCCGCATTTTGCGCAACGTCCGAATTCGCCTTTGTGGAAGGAGCGGAGGAAATCGATTTCATCGTCATTAACGTATTTCATTTTTTCTTCCTTTGGAGTTTTTCAGCATTTTTTCATTCTCGACGATGTACGCGCGAACGGCGCGGCGAAGCGGTTCCAACCCCTCCTCTCCCCGGTGCCAGCGAATGGCTCGGAACAAAACCGTCGCGGCTTCAATACTTAACCCGGCCCCATTGCGGAAACCCTCTTCATATCGGTCGTTCGTCGTCGAGTTTGTCATGTTCGTGTACGTGAGAACGGAAGATCCATTTTTACCGCCGTTTTTCCCGGCACGTGTGACAATCTACCACGACCCTTCTTGACGGCAGTTACTTTTTTATGTAATTCCGAAATCGTCTTGATTCATACAAAGGCGAAATCCGATGCGACGGCCCGTCCGCCGATCGCGAATGCTCTTGATTTCATAGGGGCATCCCGCATTGCGGAGCGTTTCGTTCAGGCGTGTAACGAAAACGGAAATATTATTGTCGCGAACCAATTCGTCGTTCCAGACATACCGTCCGAGCCGGTTCGTTCGGGCTCGCCGTTTCGGCGATTTCCACAGCGTTTCCAGGAATCGCCACGCTTTTTTGCTCACGCGGACCGACGCCGTTTGCCAACGCACCGTTTTCCCGTCGGCGTCGAACCGCAACTCGGGGCCCGGCAGTCGCATGACCGCCGCGAGCAAACGTCCTTCTTCCGTACGTAATGTTTCGATGGCATGGTGATGTACTTCCAGTTCCCGGCGAATTTCCAAAAGTCGATGTCGTGACATGGTCGGCGCGCACCTTGATCGCGGAAGTGATGGATGTTCGAAAACGGATCAGCCCAGGTATTTCTTCACGAAATAGACCTGGCCTTTGGCGGTCACCTTGGGCGTCCAATTCAGGACGATGCGACCGTCGGCCTGCGTGACTGCGGTCGCCTTGACGCAAAAGAGTCCCCGCTCCAAGGCCCGCTGCGTCGGCAGGTTCCTGCCGGAATTCGTGCGATAAAGATACCCTTCCATCCGCAGGCGTTCGAAAAGACGGTTCTGGCCCGTATCGAAGCCGTTTTGCTTCAGGATTTTAGCCAACTCGCCGACCAGCAACGTCGAACGTGAAACGGAAACGGAATCGGCGAAGAGGATTTTGGCCCGCTGGGAATCGACAAGCTCCCGTTGCTCTTTGAGTTTTTGCTCCAGCTTCCGGCGCTTGTCTTTTTCGCGTTGCAATTGCCCGGTAAGCCGGGTGAGAAGATCGGCGGACGAGGAGGAATGGGAATCGATTTTCTCCGGGAGTGCCAAAAGATTCACTTTGACCGACATGTTGAAAGCTCCTAAATCCCCATGATTTCACGGATTTCCTCTTGACGCATCGGGACGGGAGCGTTATAGTCGGGATACCGACCGGGAAACCGCGTTGGACGTGCCGGGTAACGGAACTGTTTGGCGACAAAGACGTTCCCGGCTTTTTTGTTTCTTGACGAACCTGCGATATCGTGCAAAACGATCGCGTACCGACCCGGAACGGAAAGAACGATCCGGGGAGCAGCGTCGTTTTTCGAAAGACCGAAAAATCAAGGGTTAATACGCTGCCCTTGCCAGTGGCCACTCACCGAGTGAAGATGCGGAAACCCGTTTTTGAACAAAAACGGAAACAACGGAAGGACGACGGCATGTCGTCAGAGGTCACGGTATTCTACTTGGGAGTTTGGCCGGTGTCAAGTCAATCGCATATCTTGTTGGTCCCCACGGCGAGGGGATACTAAATAGCCGCCGCATCGCCAGAAAACACCCGGATCGTCAAGAAAAAACCGACGTCGGCCAGACCGTTCAATCGAACAGATCATCGACGAGATCGGTCACCTTTTTCTTCCGGGCCTCGGTTTCCGCCGTATTGATCGTGATTTCGTCATCGTCGATGTTTAAAACGTCCCCGGCCTTCCGTCCTCGTTTTCCACGACGGCAAGGACTGGAAATCGTTTTATATCACACTCTTGGGAAACTGCCCGAACCGAAATTCGCCCATAGATTCCGGTGAGGATGCGAAATTTTTAATACGCTCTCAGTCTTGCGACAAGTGCTTCAAGCGGACCAGAAAGGATGCATCGGAGTCGGGCTGCGAGATTGGGCAAGATGCGTTGCATTGGTAATTTCCTGGCCGATGTTTTTCTTGAGATTACCATGAACCGCCGACCGAGACGCCAAAACATTCCGACCGAATTCCACGCCACCACCGAAGCCGAAGCACTCTTTCTGGAACAGGCCCAAGCCTATTTTCGAGATGTCCAGAACGTAGCCAACAACGCTCCCGACGGTGCTGTTCTCAATTAAGTCGAAGCCGCTGTCCTCCTCCGAAGCCGGGAACTCGTCCGCCAGTCGACGGAACTCACGCTTCAAGAACAGATCGATCAACATGAAAAAAAACGAAACGGCGCTTTGCAAAACGTGCCGAAAGAAAAAACGGCACCGTGGATATCGAAACAAAAACATCCTGACAGCTTCGGGCGACGTGAGTCTTTGGAGACGTTACGACGAATGTCTCCCTTGCCGATTGACGGAACACGTCGCTGACGAATGGGTCGGCTTGGAAGAACGCTACATGGTCGGACTCCGGCGTCTTTCCGTCCGTGCCGGGACGACGGGTTCCTTTGAACGCGATGGCAAGCCTCTGTGCCGTCCTATACAATGGCCAATGGAAACTTTACTGGAATACTGCCAAATAACGCCAACAAAACTTCGACGCACCGACCAGAAAAGACGAAAAAGGGCGTGACGGGGGGCTTGGAAAGTTGGTTGCAGGGGTTAGAATGGGGGCTCTGAAAATGGGTGGCAAGTTAATCGAATTGAGGCACTGATGTCGGACCAGAAGGATAAAGAAGAGGTAATCGTTTTTTCCGGAGTAGTTACGGAAGAAGTGCGGGGAGCTTTTCGGGTAAAGCTGGACGACATGGAGCATGTCGTACTGTGTCGTTTGGCGGGTCGGATGCGAAAGTTCCGAATTCGGGTGGTGCCGGGCGACAAGGTGCAAGTGGAAGTAAGTCCTTACGATATGAGCCGAGGCCGGATCACGTACCGTGAACGCTGAAGCTTGCCGCGACTAGGTTCCTTTTTTCAGAAGAATTGCCCGCGTAGCTCAACTGGCAGAGCGCAGCATTCGTAATGCTGAGGTTGTGGGTTCGACTCCCACCGAGGGCTTTTTATAAATCTAATAGCTGGAACGAGTTAAGCGTTTCCTTCAGGCGGTCTGAAGTGCGGCTGAACCTTTTGAAAGTTGTCAATGACAACTTTAACAACGAAAGGAGGTCACACA
>JBEBTM010000288.1:0-6107 GCA_040393745.1 Thermogutta terrifontis
GGAACCGTGATCTCCTCACCGGAAAAGGAATTGGAACTCAAAGAAACACTGACGTCCATGGCCACGCGGCGGCGAAGTTCCGTACTGCATGACATTGCCACGGATGTCATCGCGGGCAAGGCGGGCATCGCCTCGGATGTGAGTACCGATACAGGACGACGTTCTTGCCTGGTTTACACACCCCTGAAAGAAACCGGCTGGTCGCTCCTGGCGTCGATTCCCGAGAGCGATGTCACGGGGCCCGTCTACCGGGGGTTATACTGGACCGTCGGGGTGTTCTGCCTCGGATTGGTCCTGCTTGTCGGGATCGTCATGGCCATTTCACGGATGATCACGTCACCCCTGGAGCGGCTCAGTGATTTTGCACAAAAACTCGCGGCCGGAGATCTCGATGCGAAAATCGACGGAGTGAAAAGCGAAGACGAAATCGGGCAACTTGCGAACACCTTCGACAAAATGGTCGTCGACTTGAAAGACAACGTCGAACGTCGCATCCATGAGGAATCCGCGCGAAAAACCGTGGAAAGCGAATTGCATGTCGCCCGGCGGATTCAATCGTCGCTGTTGCCGAACATTTTTCCGGCTTTTCCCGAACGAAAAGAGTTCGACCTGTACGCCTTGAACGAGGCGGCGACGTTCATGGCCGGCGACTTTTACGATTTCTTTTTCATCGACAAGGATCTCCTGGTGCTCGTCATGGCCGATGTTTCCGGCAAGGGCGTACCGGCGGCGATGTTCATGGCCGTGTCCCGGACCGCGCTGCGGAATTTTTCGGCGTCCAACCAATCGCCTCTTGAGACGATGACCCGACTCAACGCCACGTTGTCCAAGGACAACGCCGACTGCATGTTCGTCACCCTCTTTTACGCCCATTATGACATCAAGACGGGCGCCTTAACGTACGTGAACGGCGGACACAACCCTCCGTATATCCTACGGCCCGACGGTTCGGTCGAAACCCTGGCTTCGACCGGCCCGCTCGTCGCCGCTTTCGAGGAGGCCAAGTACAGGGAAACGACCACGTTTATGGGCAAGGACGATTTGATCGTGACTTTCACCGATGGCGTAACGGAAGCCCACAAACCGGGAGACGAAACGATGCAACTCTACGGCGAAGAGCGGCTCCTGGAGTTGTTGCGCAAAATTCGCGAACACCCCGTAGATGAATTGTGTCGCGAAATCGTCGACGACGCGCTTCGTTTTTCCGAGGGAGCCCGGCAAGACGACATCACGATTCTGGCTCTGCGTCAACAGGAGGATGTTTCACCCGCGATCGAACGGTCTTTTCCGGCGGAATGCGATAAAATACCGGAAATAATCGAGTTCGTCCGGAGTGGAATGCGGCGGTTCGGCGTCCCCGATTCACTGCGGATGCCGGTGTCGTTGGTCCTGGACGAAGTTGCCGTGAACATATGCAATTACGCCTTTCCCGATTCGCAGGGCATGCTTTCGTTGACGCTCCGGCGCGGCGGTGAAGACGCATTGCCGAGGGAGAATGTCCTCGAACTGATCGTTTCCGACAACGGCGTGCCGTTCAACCCGCTGGAGGAATCTCCGGGAACGGACGTGAACGCCACCGTTTCCGAACGGAAAATCGGCGGCCTGGGCATCATGTTCATTCGGCGTTTCGCTTCCGATGTTTCGTATCACTACGAAAACGGGCAGAATGTTCTCACCGTCCGCATGAAATGGGAATAGGGTTCGCGATTCGGTTATTCGCCGAGTACCCGTGTCGCGAATTTTTCCGCTTCGACGATCCAGTGCTCGGCGTCGTCGAGCTCTTCCGGTTTCATCGGCGTCATGGGCATGACCAGTGTTTCGTGCGTTTGCCCCAGCGTTTCCGCAGTCCGGCGAAAAGATTCCAAAACAAGGTCGGCTCCGTCGTTTTCATCCCCGCCGCCCGTGACGATCAAGCCGAATCGCGTTTTGGTGAACGGGTGCCGGTAGTTGCCGCCCTCATCCGTCTTGAGCAATGAAAACATACGGTCCAGAACCAGTTTCGTTTGAGCCGTCGGACCGAAAAAATAAACGGGCGTAGCGAAAAGGACGAAATCATAATTCGGCATGGCCCCGACCACGGCTTGAACGTCATCCTTGAAAACGCAGAGAAATTCCTTGGAATTCTGGCAGGCGTGGCAGCCGATACAGCCGTTGTTTACGCATTTCATGGCCACGGCGTTGTAGGTGTCGACGGCGATGTTGCGTTTCATGAAATACTGGGTGACAATCCGGCAAAGCCAGTTCGTGTTGCCGTGCAAACGTGGGCTGCCGTTGATGATCATCGCTTTTTTGGGGGAAGACATGGTGGGTACTCCTGAAAAATGAGGAATAAAAAGGTGGGTACTTCCAACGCTCGTTCACGTCCGACATCCCGGATTCTACCGTAAAAAACGGGAAAAGGGAACACACCGGCGCAAAAAAACGAACCGTAATCTGTGGAAGGGTTACGGTTCGTTTTAGTCGACTATAACAACGGTCTCCGAGCGAAACCCGAACGGGATTACGCCTGGGATTTTACGGCGGCGAGTTGGTCCTTGATTTCCTTGATCGCCATTTCGGGCGTGGCTTTGAAGATCAGTTTTTCGCCGATCGTCACCGTGGGGCCGCGATCACAGTTTTCCGTGCAGAAAGTGGCTTCAACCCGGACGAGATGTCCGAGGGCCTGATCCTGGACGTAATCGGCAATTTTCTTGAGCACGTTCTGGCTCCCCCGGACGAAGCAACTCGTTCCGACACAAACGGAAACGCGGACTTCAGGCGTGGCGCCGGCCTCATCGACCACGGGCAAGGTGAGCCCGTAAATCCGGCGGCGATTCTGGTACGTCGTGTGCAGCAGTTCATGGGCCGTGTGACCGCCGACGCCGCCTTCGAAATTCTTGGCGTAACATTCGTTAAGCAGATGATTGTCCTGTGGCTTGTGAAGCTGGAGCATTTTATCGGCTTTATAAAGCCCTTCGGCCCGACAGTGGCGAACTTCCCAGTCATTTGTAACCGGCTGACCAGCTCCCCCGATGCAACCGCCGGGGCAGGCCATAACTTCGATCAGGTCGTATTGTTTTTCGCCTTTACGGATCAGGTCCGCGACTTTTCGGGCGTTTTGCAGACCGAAGATCACGCAAAGCCGGACCTTCAAGCCGTCGAGATCAAATTCCGCTTCACGGAAATCGGCGTCGCCGCGCACTTCGTTGAACTCGAACGAATCAAGTTTCACGCCCTTGATCTGTTCCACGGCGAACCGCAAAACCGCCTCGGTCACACCGCCGGAAGCGCCGAAAATCACGCCCGCCCCGGTTTTGAAATTGAACGGCGGATCCAGCGATTGCGGCGCGAGATCGTTAAACCGCAGGCCGGCTTCTTCGACCATTCGGATCAATTCCTGGGTCGTGAGAACGTGGTCCACATCGGGAATGCCGTCTTTGGAGAATTTTTCAAGCTTGCATTCGAATTTTTTCGCCGTACAGGGCATGATGGCAACGACAACCAGGTCTTTTTTGTCCACGCCAAGCTGTGCGGGCAAAACCATCTTTGCCGTGGAACCGAACATTTGCTGCGGCGATTTGCAGCTCGACAGGTTCGGAATGAAGTCGGGCAGGAACTGTTCGGCAAACTTGACCCACGCGGGGCAGCAGGACGTGAACTGCGGCAGTTTTTCGCCTTTCTTTTTTCGTTCGATGAATTCCGTGGCTTCTTCAAGGACCGTCATATCGGCAGCGAAGCTGGTGTCATAAACCTGGTCGAATCCGATGGCCTTGAGGGCGGCGACGATTCGGCCCAACTCGATGGACCCGGGAACGCCGCCGAAGGCTTCGCCGATGGCGACCCGCACGGCGGGGGCGATTTGGACCACGACTTTTTTCGTCGGATCGTTCACGGCTTTCCAAACTTCGTCGACATCGTCACGAACCGTCAGGGCGCCTACGGGGCAAACCGTGGCGCAAAGACCGCAGTTGACACATTCGACATCGGCTAAGTCCTTATTGAACGGGGGAACCACGGTTGACTTGGCACCGCGACCGGCAAAGCCGATGGCGCCCACGCCTTGGATTTCGTTGCATGCACGGACACAGTCGCCGCAGAGAATGCATTTGTTCGGATCGCGGACAATCGACAAACTCGAACGGTCCACGGGACGCTGGACAAAGGTCCGTTTGAAACGAACGCCGGTCACGCCAAACTGTTTGGTCAGGTCTTGGAGTTTGCAATCGGTGCTTTTCGGGCAGAGCGTACAATTTTGGTCGTGATTGGCCAGGATCAATTCCAAGGCAACTTTCCGCATCCGGCGGATTTCTTCGGTGTGAGTGAACACCTCCATGCCTTCCTGCGGGATCGTGGAGCAGGAGGCGACGATACCCATGCCTTTTACTTCGACGAGGCAAAGTCGGCAGGCGCCATAGATGCTCAGTTCCGAATGATAACAAAACGTGGGGATATCAATTCCGATTTTGCGGGCGATCTCCAACAGGTTGCGCTCGCCGTTGATCGGAACTTGAATGCCGTTGATGGTCAGGTTTTTCACGGCGTCGATCATGATGGTCCTCGATTGGTAGGGCTAGGGTATGGCTTGGCGGAAGAGCGATGAAAAGCGACTGACAACCGATAGGCTTCTCATCCGGGTTTAAGGCATTTTACCGCGTATAGGAAAGATTTCAAGGGGTATTCTGATAAAATTTTATCGATAGGACTATCGACAGGAAAGTCGGGTTTTATCGGCGGTACTTGCAGTTTTATTTCGAATGACTTAGACTTCTGCTACATCGAATCAAATCGTCACGGTCCTCCCCCATAACAGCCCAGGCTTCTTGCGAAAATCCTGCCATGCCGGTTGCACTTGAACTTGCCAGAATCGTTATTTCCGATATCAACAGCCAGCAGGCGATCGTGCTGCAGGAGGAAAATGGGGGACGGGAATTCCCGATCATTATCGGCCGGGCCGAGGCCATGGCTATTGACCGCCATGTCCGTCGGATCGACATGCCACGTCCGATGGCTCACGACCTGATTCGCAATTCCATTGAAATCCTCGGCGGCACGATCCAAGACGTTTACATTCACAAACTGGAAGAGAAAACCTATTACGCCTCGTTGCGTGTCGTCCGTGGCAACGAACAGTTCGACATCGACAGTCGCCCTTCCGACGCCATTGCCGTGGCCACGTCGTTCGAACCGAGGTTGCCGATCCTGATCGATGAGAAAACCCTGCAAAAGGCCCTGGACGAAAACGATATTTCGTTTTGAGAAGACGCCGCTCCCGGCTCCCGTTCAAAAATGAAGGATATCTTTTGGGTGTTTGAATTCACGTCTTTCCACGTTCGGGCAAAAATATTGAAGACGTTCGTCGGGATGAATTTGTACGTCACCGATGGCAGGAACGTGAAAAAATCTCAAATGACGGAAACCACGTATTGATTTTCCCGCTCGACTGTGCTACATTCCCAATTATCGTTGTTTTTTTCAAGGTGGAGCCCGTTCGTTCCGGACGTGCCGTGTGAACGGGAATCCGAATCCATTTTTTGCGAAGATTTTCCATCCCATGAGCGAGTCAACCACCATGAGTCACCTGATCTCTCGTACTTCGGCCCTCATCGAACGTTTTCATTCCGACGAGGAAGGCGTTAACACGCTTGAAATCGTCATGCTTTTGGCCGTTGCCGCCATTGTCATCGCCGCGATTTTCGTCTTTTGGAATCAAATCTGGAATTGGGCCAAAGGTCTCTTGGATAGTACGATCAAAGAGGGTAATAGCGTCGACAGCAGGAGCACGTCGGGGACCGAGTAACTGTCGCCAGAGCTTCGCTCTCTCGCGGTGATTTTTGGTCCATGTTTCATTTCGGCCATGACGACCCCGGCCTGATACCGATTGCCATGTGTGCGAGCGGAGGGGGGATGGTGTCGTTTGGAACCCTTGTCATGCATGATTTCCTCCGTTGCCTTGAACGATTTCACCGAGATCAGCGAGGTTTGAACTCGCTCGAGATCGTGATGCTTTTAGCTGTTGCGGCCTTGGTGGTTTCCGCCGTGATCACCTTTTGGTGGAAAATCTGGGACTGGGCGAACGGGTTGCTTTACCTCACGACGGAAACGCCGATCGATTCCATGGAGGAAATCAA
>JBEBTM010000289.1:0-6094 GCA_040393745.1 Thermogutta terrifontis
TTCTTCGGCGGCTCGTCGGCTCACACCTTCGGAATTACCGTCGCCCCAAACGTGATCGGGACAGAAGCCCCGGTGGCGCTCGTCGACTTTGTCCAGGACGCATTGTCCGACAAGGTGAGCCTGGAGGGCCCAACACCCGAGTCCGGCTTTGTCGAGAATGGCGCGACGGCCGGCACAATAATCGCTTTCGGTCACGGCACGGCGAACATCGAACAGTTCGCCCCAGGTGGCCAGTTCGAGGCCGTCATAGCCGAAGCCTTTCGCTTTCGGCGCCAGTTCGGCCAGTGTCAGGTCGGCCCATTGTCCGGTGGTCAGGGTGACGGGTCGTGTCATGGTGTGTCTTCTCCTTCTTGTTAAGTTTAACCGAGCGTCCTCGACGCCGATATCGGATTATCATTCGGGTATTATACCCAGAGCACGAAGCGCAAGCGAGTATCTTGAAGCAAATGTTAAAATAAATTCGGAGAATCCGATTTGGGGTCGCAGAGGAACTCGACCGTCATGACAGACATTTTCTCCAAGTGGAAAATGACCATTGAAAAAGATTTTTCGACCGGAACCGGGAATGGATCCCGCTCGAAAAAGAAAAGAGCCGGGGATCGTGTGTCATAACGTCCCCGACTCTTTACGAAACTATGTCGTGACCTGGATGGTTCCCGAATTTGAGGCCGTCGTGGACTGGGTCGCGTACATGGACGCTGCCGAGGCAGGGGTGACCACTTGTCCGCCGGCCATCCAATTCTGCTGCATCTGTCCTTGACCGCCCATCATGCCCTGTGGAGGACCTTGGGCCATCATTTCTTCCATTGCCGCCGCCGCGTCCTTCATTTCCTGAAGCTCGGCATAAGCCTGGGCAAGTTCGGTGTCTTCGGCAAGCAACGCATCGACAACCGCCTTTTCTTCGGCGTCCATGTCGCTGGTCACAACGAGGTTACCGTCTTCGTCGTAGCCCACTTCAACGCCTTCGGCGTCGATGCCCGCTTCTTCCAACGCGGCCGCAAGGGCTTCATTGAAAGCCGTTTGCGTTTCTTCAATTTCTTCCGTGAAGCTGCCCATTCCCTCCGGCGGTTTACCACCCGGCGGGGGACCTCCCGGAGGCGGTCCACTGGGCTTTTCCGAGCCCTCGGCCGATGCCAGAGATTCCATCAATTGGTAAGCTTCATCAGAAATAACGACCTCGTCGGCCGACGATGTGTTTGAACCGCTCGTGACGGAAATGGAATTTTCGTCCGTAGACGTTTTCCGGCCCGTCGAGGTCGATTGTGTCAAACTGAGTTGGTTTAGGTAACTGGCGTAACCAGTCGACCCGGCACTACTGATCATTCATTCCTCCTTTTGGACCCCTCCAGAAGTGAAATGAGAATGACGCGAGACAATACGTGATTTGTCCCTGAAACATCATTGTCTTTGTAATCAAACAGCGGAATGGCCCGAAAAAACGTCCTCGTTTTTTGCTCTTGAGTCAAAACGCCATCTGACGTATTATAACCCCGCGTGTGAATTGGAGCTTCCTTCGAGTTATCGGCTTGCGGAAATTTTGCTGCCATTTCCTTTTGCAGTGTTCCGATTGTAGTGATTTTCCCGAAGAACCGATCGGCTCATCGTTGACTTATTGATTCGCACGGCTGTCCAGACAGGAGGGGTCGCCTGTTTTACGGATTTTGAAAAAAACTACAAATGGAGATGTTTTGATGCGAAAAATTCCTTCCTTGAGACTTCGTGCTGCCCTGATCCCGACCTTTCTGGCTGTTTGGGGACTTGCCGTTGTCGCCCCGCTGAATGCCCAGACCCGCAGACCGGAACCGGCGCCGATTCATTCCACGCCGAACAAACCGGCCGATGCGTATTATCACAATGGCCCCCAGAACAACAGTCACTACAACAACACGCCCCATCCTTCGACTCCGAACAAACCGGGTGACAATCGTCCCAACAATTCGGGTCCGAACAACAATCAACCCCCCAATACACCGCACCACGTGACGCCCGGCAAGCCGGCCAATCTGCCTTCGAATCATTCGCCGGTGACGCACAATGCGCACAACCCGCAGCTCAGCAAGCCGAACCAGATGGCGAACACTCCGCCGAAACCGGTCGCGCCCCAGGTGGTCCACAACCCGCCCAAGCCGGTCGTCCCGCCCGCCCCGCCACACAAGCCCACGCTTTGGAGCCGCATGACGTCATGGCTGCGCTAGATTTTGCACGATATTTTATGTGTCGACGAACCGGGGACCGTATCCCCGGTTTTTTTGTGCGCAAATTTGACGCATCGCATTTTCCGGATTTTTTTGATCTTGATTTTTCGCCGAAAGATCATTACTCTTCGCGAGCATTTGAGGCAAGCTTGATTGCACTCGTAAAAACCCACAAACCGCTTCCCCGTTTCAGAAACGATATTCCATGTTCCTCTACGACGATCTGCTTTTCGGCAACACACCGCTGCGAGGTCCGAACTCCCCGTACAGCGCCCTTTTCTCCTCGTCCTGCGAAAGCGCCGAACAGGCGGTTCGTCCTGCCAGCATGCCCCGGTCGGCCACGCAGGCGGCCATCGAGGAAGCGTTCTGCTTCGATGGCCCCCCCGACGCCATGGTCACCGTGGCCGGCAAGACTTATCTCTATTTCGCCGGAAACGGTTATCTGGGACTCCAGGCCGACCCGGAAATTCTGGCCGCGATCTGCGAAGCCACGTTGCGCTACGGAGTCGGAACGGCGACGACACGCACCGCCTTCACTTCGCCGCCCGTCTTCGAGGTCGAACGCCGCATCGCCGACATCCTGGGCATGGACGCCGCCCTCTACACCGCATCAGGGTACGTCGCCAACCAGATTCTCCTGGAAAGTCTCGAAGGCACGTTCGATCGCATTTTCATCGACGAATCGGCCCATTATTCCCTGTTCGACGCGGCCCGGCGACTTCGTGGTTCCCGGTGCCGACCCATCACATTCAAACACCGACACCTCGAAGATCTTCGAGACAAGCTCGACGGCAATTTGCAGTTCCATGAGCGGCCTTTGGTCGTTACCGACGGCGTGTTTTCCTTCCTGGGAACCATCGCTCCCGTACCGGAGTACATCAAGTTGCTGTCCCGATACGACGGTTCGTCCCTGTGGATCGACGACGCTCACGGATTCGGTGTCCTAGGAGATAACGGACTGGGAACCCTGGAACATTTCGGCATCGACTCGGCTCGGACCAATCGAACCGCGCAGGATGAAACGGACAGCTTCGGCCTTGATGATTTAACCGATCACGATGACGCGGAACCCCGGTTGTATCTGAGCTTTTCGCTCAGCAAAGCCGTGGGCGGTTGCGGCGGCGCG
This sequence comes from Thermogutta terrifontis, assembly GCA_040393745.1. Taxonomy (GTDB): domain Bacteria; phylum Planctomycetota; class Planctomycetia; order Pirellulales; family Thermoguttaceae; genus WRKP01. The sequence continues at coordinate 3,322 of JBEBTM010000289.1, forward strand.
ATTCCCGGCAGCGAGTCATTCATCCAACGACTCAAGGATCGCAGCGGCGTCTTTTTCGGTGCCAGCGCTCCGGCCAATCCTATCGCCGCGGCTACGGCGAAAGCGCTGGCCGTCCTGACCGACGGTTCGAACCGGCAACGACTGCGCGAGAATACGGCACTGCTCAAAGACGGGCTTCAGAAACTGAATCTTCCCGCCGGGAATCCCGAGGTTCCCATTGCGATCCTGACGCTCGGTTCGTCGAAGAACATGCGACGCATCCAGCGGGAACTTTCGGAGCGGGATATTCTCGTTTCGTATTTACCCCGCTATGCCGGTCTGGGGTCTGAAGGGGCGCTGCGCATCGCCGTCTTCGCCACACATACGCCGGAGATGATTGAAGAACTCATCGCCACACTCGGCGCGGCAATGTGAATTCACCAAGAAACCAACCGGCCCCGCGCCAACGCCCGGGGCTTGTTGTTGATTGTTGTTTCGCGGGTTTGCGACGGCCCCCTTATTGGAAGGGGTCTTTTTCTTCCGTATTGGCTTTCCCTTCCGTTTCGACGGTCGTTTCTTCGCCGAGTCGGGCTTTTTCCGCCTGTTGCCGGATTTTCTCGGCAACCCTTTGCATGATATCCGCAATGGCCGCGCGGAGCCGTTCGTTTTCCTCCCGCTGCTTGTCGATGTTGCCCATCATGAGTTCATTGGCGGCGGTGTATTGGTCGAGTTTTTCCCGCAAGACATTCGCCTGGGCGATCATGGCGGCGATCCGGACCTTTTCCAAGTCGATTTCTTCTCGAAGTTTCGCGTTTTCATCATCAGCGATCTTCTTGTCTTCAAGCAGGCCCGCGTTCTGGCGCGTAGCCAGATCGAGAGCCAATTGGCTCTTGATGCGGTTCGCGTATTTTCGGGCAAAAAGTTCGTCGTAGTCGACCAAAGGCCGCTCGGGATCAAGCATCCTCTGGCGAACCTTGGCGTCAGGTATCAACTCAGCCGCTTCTTCCGGCGAGAGATTTTCGAAAACAAATGAGTAACGGTCTTCCGGCATGGATGCGTAAACCGCACAGGTTGAGGAACGAGCCGCCCGATTGAGGCGTTGAATTTCGGCGTCATCCAATTCGTCCACGGCCAGGAGCGTGACGACATAGCCGCCCTGGGCTCGTTGCGGCTGCGGCGAGGTCACCGTGAATCGCCCCAGGAAAGTACCGCCGGCACCGTCTTTGCCTTCATCAAAAAGATAAACGGTCCCTTCCATATCGTCGGGCCGAACGACTTCCAAATTGCCCTCCCGCATCACTTCGGGACCCGTGACAATGACGCTGACTTCAACGAGCTTGATCGTTTTAAGCTGGTCCAAGGCCACGGTGGGATTTCCGTCGCCGAGCTGTGGGGCCGTGACACGTTTACCATCGGCATTGACGCGGATACCACATTTGAACCAGGTTTTCTTCCGTTCGTTCCGCAGCGTTTGGAGCCAAGTGTTCAGTTCACCCAAGCCCATTTCATCGATCGACTTTTCAGCCATGGCCTTCAGGGGCTGCGGACCCTCTTGGGCCACAATGGTTTTCCCCTTTTCTTCCTCGATTTTCTTTTCGAATTGTTCGAGGGTTTGCTGTCCTTTATTTCGCACATTGTACTCTTGGCCCGTAAAAACCAGGACAACTGCGGAAAGGATGAAAACCAGCACCAAAAAAACGATATTCCAAATATTCATGGCTTGTACAACAGGTTAAAGCCCGCTCCTCGAAAAACGGAATCTATGCAAAACCGCCCGATTCGAAACCGATTCAGTCTGCGATATTATCCTATTCTGCTTATTTTGTCAATGAACTTTGCGATTTCTTCTGTTGTTGACGGTGCAGGACATAAGGTTTGAACTGCATAGCACAATGATCGACAGCGTCCGGGAATCACAGCTCGCCACTTCTCAGTCGGTACATGCGGAAAAACCCGAAAATCCGGATTAATCCGAACAATCGATAAAGTTTAACTAATTTAACTCCCGATACACCCATTAGCGACATTTCGATATCGCTGTTTGAGGGAAAAACGCCCTGGACTAAAACGATAAACGCCTTACGTTCTTTTCGGCAAAGGCCGGCAAGAAACTAGCAGAAAAAGATGAGCTTTCGTCAAAAGATACCTCACGAATCCGGTTTTTTCGGTAAATTTTCCGATAATATGGAAAAAAACACCCGAAATCCGAAGATTCTTCTGTATTTTAGTGTTCTTTGCGTCCTTGTTCTGATGCCCTTTGCCGGCTGTACACGCCAGCATTATCGGCAAAAGACCGACAGCGAGGTTTACTCCCTACTCCAGAGCGGAGGCACCAGGGATCCGCGTTGGAAACTGGACGACTACAGCATCAACGTGGACTGCCGGTCCCGAATGTTCAATCCGAGCGACCCCGATCGCGAGCCGATGCCTCCGGATGATCGGGCCGCGCATCGGAAAATGCTGCGCGTTGACGGCAAAAAAGGCTCGAAACATTGGAACGACAACGGCTTCACCAACAGCGTGGAAAGCCCCTGCTGGCGGCAGTACCTGCTTTTCAACGAAAACGGCGAAGTTTCGCTGGACAAAGACGTTTCGGTCGATTTGGCTCTGATCCACTCGCCGGAATACCAAGCCGCGTTGGAAAATCTTTACCTCAGTGCGATGAAGGTTTCCCAAGAGCGGTTCCGGTTCGATGTCCAGTTTTACGGCGGCGATTCGCTCTTTTACACGGCCAATGGGCGGCTCCGGGATGGCGGATCGAGCCTCCAGTAACGTTTGCCGTATCGCCAGCGCA
>JBEBTM010000290.1:0-6081 GCA_040393745.1 Thermogutta terrifontis
TTATGATGATGGAGATATTAAAGTAGGGAAAACAAACTACAGAGAACCAAGAGAATGTTTTTCTTTTGCGACGAAATATTGTCATCACCATCAACAAGATAAATTTTATATCTACGACAGTCTTGTAGAAAAAATTCTTTTATATTATCGGGGCGATTTTTATGGTTCGGCCATCTCTCAAACAAAGATGAAAGAAAACATGAGAGGTGATTACCATTTTTTTCAGGACGTAATGGAAGTATTTAAGAAAAAATACAAATTGAAATCCTTAGATAATTGGAGACTGGACAAATATCTCTGGTTGTTTGGAAAAAGGTATTTTTCAGGAAGCACCCCTAAACCATAGCAACGATTTAATTCTGCGTTCTATACTACGGTTTAAGGTTTTGATTAAAAAGATTGCTTTTTTACTTGAACACTTTCTTGAACTCGTCCCGCATGACGGAGACGTTTTCGTCCGTAATGAGAATCGCGTTGCGCAGACGTTCAGCCCTTGTCAGGGTCGGGTTGAAGTCGTCCGGCCTGAGCGCCCGGCCTTTGGAATCCTTGTGGCAGTTGGCGATCAAGGCCATCAGCGCCGAGGCGACGCTCCAAACGTGCCGGTCCCGTCCTTCGGTCATCCAGAACAGTTGCCGGATCGTCAGGGGCTTCGGATCGATGTTCATACTGCCCGCTATGCGCCAGAGGTTAGACCATCCATCGGAAACGTGCCGTTTCATCGCGGACGCCTTCGGCCTCGAATGGTTCGGCTCCCGTTGGTCGCCTACTCGTCCATCTGATTCATCGCTTGACAGATCGTCGCATCCACGTCGATCCCGTCGATCTTCGTCCGGGCCGCCTTCACTCCCGCCTCGATCATCCTCATCTGCTTCTCGACCGCTTTCGCCCTGTCGTCGCGGCCGCGCTTCTGGAAAAAATCGATGAGTTCCTCATAGAACGCCTGATGCGCTCGTGCGAAGGTGGGGCCGTCGAAGCATTGATAAATGCGGTCTTCGTCGACTTTTTGTGACTCGAATTGGCTTTCGAGAAGCGTGGCAATGACCTGGGCCAAGAGCATTTCGTCCGTGCCGAGCCGGGTCAACAGCGGCGGATCGCCCGATTCCGGTTGCAAGAGATCGATGCCGAGTTTGTCCTTGACCCGCATCGCCGAGCCGATGTTGATACTGATATTCCAGTCGTGATTCGCGTTGTCCTTAAATGTTTTCATAAAGTCAAATCCAAAGTGAGTGATGAAAATTCTTCAATCGTAACGATAAGATGAAAGCGTAATTCCTACGGGGGTGTTACGGTTTCCTCATGCCATTCCTCCCACTGCGAGAGTTTGGCGGTCACGGAATACTTGATCGCTTCTTCGAGCGGTTCCGAACGGGAAAAGCCGGTAATCGCGAAGTCGCCGACCGGCCCTTCGCCGTTCGCGCTGGTCAGGGCGGCCAGGTGAATCTGTTTCGATTCGAGCCATGCCGTGCGGATGGCCGTGAAGCCTTCGTCTTTCGGCAAGTAGAGCATGTCGAATTCGATAGTGCATTCCTTGAGACCGCCGATAGTCGCACGAAAACCGTCGTTGTCGCGCGTCGTGACATCGGCTTCGCTCGCATCGAGCGTTATTGTCACATCGGTCACGTTGGACAGTTCCTTCGCCGGAACGCCGGTCGTACCGGCGGCGCCGTGAAAGACCTTGCCCTTCATGCCGAGCCTGAATTCTTTGAGTGCCATTGTATTATTGTCGTAAAAAGAGGTTACTTAATGGAATCTCGCCACATGCCGTCGACCTTCGGAAGTTCGGCCTGGAACGCGGGCTCCATGAACGGACGTGCCTCAATGGTGATCCATCCTGCGGTGAGATGGTCGGTTTTGCCGCCGTATTCCAGTGCGGGAAGAACGCGAGCGCTGTTCGTTTTCGTCGGATAGCGAACCGGCCCGATCACGACGCTGCGCCGATTTTCGTCGTAGCCGAAAAAAACGTTCCGCTTGAGTTTTTTGGTATGACTGAACGGCGGTCGTCCCGGCGGCGACGTCGTCTGTTTACGGTAAGGCATGGATCGCTTCGCCGTCTGCCGGACGAAAGCCCCGAATTTGGAAAGAACCTTGCGGGTACGGACATCGACCTTATGCTTGATCCTCTTGCGATCGAAGAACATTTTTTTCATGGCCTTCAAATCCGCCTGGAACGTCATCTTCATAATAGGTTTGTCCTCCGTTCAGGCAGCGTAAAGTCAACTGCCACATCCGGTCGAAGTTCTCGCTTTGCCCCAACTTGATCTCCTTGAGTTCGGTAAGCTGCTGGCCGAGCAGGGACACCATTTTGTCGTTGCCGGTCGCCACCTTGTTTTCGAGATTGGTCATTCGCTTTTCCATCGCGTCCAGCTTTTCACTGCTCTTGGCGATGAACGAGCGCCGTTCCGCGACGAAAAAGATGATCCCGAGCCCCATGATCCCGACGATGCCGAGTTTTTCGAGTCCTTGCAAGAAGGTCAGGTCGGGCATGAGTTGAGCGACCGGCACGGCCAAACAAAAACTCGGAACCGTCGCGTACAAATAATCGGTAAACTTTGTCATTTAATTTCCTGAAAGAAATGTCGTTTCGAATCGCCTGAATTGACATCTCAACGGGTGATGCTATATTGAATACAAACAAACTTGCCGCTTCCTCAACCAAAGGAGATGCAGATGAATCCCACGCAACTCAATGCCGCCGAAACCAAAGACCGAATCTTGAAAGCCCTCGAAAAAACGCCCTTTGTTTCCTTTGGGACGTTCGGTTCGAACGGCTGGCCCAATATCCGGGTGCTGCTCGTGACGACTTATGACGGCGTCGAAACAGTCTGGTTCGCAACGGAAAAGAGTTCCGAAAAAATCGCCGAACTGCAAGCGAATCCCAAGGCGATGATTTACGGTTATTGTCCGGAAAACATGCTGGAATTCCGTTTGTTCGGAAAAGTCGAAATGCTGACGGATTCCGCTTCCAGACAAAAAATCTGGAAAGACGAATATATCGAACATTTTCCGGACGGAATCGATTCGCCGAATATGGTCGTCCTTCGTTTCGATACCGAGAGTGGATTCTACGATTGTTACGGTCGGGAAATCGGCAAGTTTTAGGAGCGAATTCAGAACCGCCAGTTGTCCGGGAACGGAATTCGCAGCTTGACGTAGAGCGAGATGTCGAGATCGAACACGGATTCCGGGAACACGATGTACGGGGAGCCGTAACCGGACGCCGTCGAAACGTAATCTTCAAGGATCGCTCGGCTCATCCAGACCATGTCGGCGGGTTCGCCTTCGTCGGACGTTTTATACCGGGAACCGTGCGAGTTGACCCAACCGACATATTCCGTGCCGTTGACGATCCGGTACGCCGTGAAATGCGTCGCATGCGCCCAAGAGCCGCGAAGCACGGCGATTTTGACGCCGTTTTTATCGGTCGTGCATCCGCTCACGGCGGTCGAATTGCCGAGCGCAACGGAAAGTCCGGCGGCGCAGCTTTGAATAATCTCGTCGGCAAGCTGCTTGCCCTTGAAGTTCAGGAACATGATCGCGCTCTGATATTCCAGTGCGGCGTCCATGTGATTCTTGTAACTCGGAACGCTCTGATTGTTCGTGCCGACAAGCTGCTCCGGGAAATGGCCGATGGAGTTGGCGCCTTTCGCCATTTCCGCAACGGTTTGACCGCCCCGCGTCGAGCCGCCTTTCGTGATCGCCCAAGTGACAATCGGATTGAACGGATTGTAAACGAACGGGGCGCCGCGAGCGATCAGTTGCAGCGTCGTACTATGATGGGCAAACGAATCCGCATGACCCATGCAACTCGGTTTCCCGCCCTGCGTGAAGTAAAGCCGTCCCGATTTCTTTCGTTCGCCGGGCAAATGCTTGAGGACTTGCCAGGGCAAGAGACAAGTAATTCGTTCGGAAACCAATGCCTTACACTGTTCGATCTGTTCCTTGCGCCACTGACGGAAAGCGTCATCCATTTTGAGGACGGGCATCACGCCTTTCTCCCACAGCGTCCCGAACGCGACCGCCTCGCTTTCGAGTTCCTCGAAAACTTGCTCGGCGTAGTCGTCAATCGGGACACAGCCGTTAATGATGCAACCTTCGACGGTTTCCGGCTCGAAACGACGCCGGTTCATCTGCTCCAGCGTCCAATTGCTCATGTGCCATTTTCGTTTCATTTCGCCCTCCGAAGTGGTTGAACGGTTGGTTTACAAGTCGAATCGGGACACGTTGTCGTCGGGAACGGCAGGATATCCGGCGCAGAAACATCCTGCTCCGCAGTGCTTTCCGTATCGGAAATGGCAAGCAATTTCAGACCTTCGGCAATTTCGCTAAAGATTGTTCCGAGTTTTTTCACGTCCGTACTGCCATCGAGCGCTGCATTCACTTTTCCCGATAGCAAGTCAAGAAAATCCAGCCATACTGCGATATCGATTTTCGTCTGCGATGCCGTTCGGATGGTTGAAAATGCCGCCGCCTGCGTTAGAATGGAGTCGTTTTCGATGGCGTCTGCCGTCGCTTCATAACAAGATGCCAAGGCCGCACATTGATGTCGACCGGCCTCCGGGACGTTTTGAGTCACCCATTCCGTTAGCGAAAGATTCGGCGGCGGGTTCGGTTTGGGCGTTGGATCGGGATTCGGCGTCGGACTCGGATCAGGTCGCGGTTGCAGACCGTATTCACAAACATGCGTCAGAATTTTCGGTATCCCGTCCTCGACGATGGCCGCGAGAATGGTATACGTTGCGCGATTGTTGGATGCGAAGGCCAGCGACGAACCGCTCGAGTCGATGTAACAGGTCGCCTCCGGCACAATGCACCAGTCGGCGTAGGTTTTCGAATCGTTCAAGCGAAAAACACAAAGCTCGCCCACGGAAGCCGCGACGGGCCCGGCAACGTAAGGACATTGCATCCCAATCGGTGCTTCCGCACCATTTGAATAACCCGCTTCCGTTGGTCGCTGATCTTTGTGAACGGAAAGGCGACCATCGGGAGCCGGGTTTGGCGAGGCCGAAGGCGACTGCGATGGAACGGCTACGTTCCCTTGGCTTGGCTCTTTAAGCGACCACGCCGGAGCGGGCTTGTTTGGGGCTTTTTCAGGGCTTTCCGTGGCCGGGCTTAGTTCCTGAACGGATACGGCGTCAAAGGGCGCAACGATGGCTTTTGTCGTCGTGTACAGCCCAACCGCCGTCATGAAAGCAAGCATCGCAAAAAGCAACACGAGTGCTGCTTTGAAACAGTGTTTTTGAATCATGATCTACTTTTTGTTGGAACGATTCTGGAGAACAAACAAAATGACGCCGATAGCCGAAATGACGGCGGCGGGGCATTCGGGCATGGTTTCCTCGGCGATGCGGCGTGACATTTCGAACACGTCGTCGGATTCGCCGGGAATGAGGGAAACGTCGAAACCGATGCCGTCCTGAACCAAGAGGGCCATGCCGTGGACGACGGTCCAGGCATGATTGTTGTCGACGATTTTGACGGCGGTCTGGACGACAAGATCGTCGATGGTCGTTTTCGTCAACAGGGCGAGCGAACCGGCGTCCGTCAGGAGCGGACGAATCCAGAGCCGCAGAGCGTCGCCGTCGTCGATGCCGGGAAAATTCGACCAGGCCGTCGTGACGTTTCGAACCACATCGCCGTATTTCATGAACAGGCCGATGCCGGAGAAAATATTTTTGATACGAGTAAACATGAAAATCTCCTGTGAAAATGGTTGAGAATGGAAGAATCGATATGAAACCGAAGTTCCAATCCTTGTTTCAAAAAAGAATACGATTACAATGATGGGATGAAAAATACTATCAACCTCCACATCCATTCCCAATACAGCAGCGATGGCGAATACGATATTCCTGCCCTTGTAGAAATGGCTGTAAAATCGGATTTACAGACGATTGCCCTCACGGACCACAACTCGATTAAAGGAGTCGGACTGTGTTTAGAGGTCGGTCGGAAGCATGGGCTTGATGTTATTCCGGCAATCGAAATTGACTGCACATACGAAGGTATTGATCTTCATTTGCTCGGATACCATATTAATTACCATGATCCGCGATTCTTGAAATTGGAAACGGAAGTCTTTAA